>JAICQW010000148.1 GCA_025937665.1 Nitrososphaeraceae archaeon
CTCTCAGTACTTGACACATCTGGCGGATTTGTCGCGTGTAGTTGGTGCGGTAAGAGAGAATGTGAAGATCTTGTCAAGGAAAAGACAGCAGCAGATATACGAATAGTACCATTTAATCCTAAAAATAATATTTCATCGTGTATCGGATGTGGAAAACAAGAGACTATTGAAGTGTATTTTGGTAGAGCATATTAAGTTAGAGATTCAAGTTCTGAGAAGAATTGAGTATTGATGAATTATTTTCATTTTATGACGATTTTGGGTATTTAGGTATATTATTAATCAGCCTGGTTGGAAGCATAATTGTCTTTGTTCCTGTTCCATATTTTCCAGTCTTAATTACAGCCGCATTCAATGATAATTTAGATCCTACACTGATTTCACTTTCAAGTGCAATAGGTGCGGTAATTGCAAAGCTAGTCATTTTTTATGCCAGTTATTATGGTCGCAATATCCTCAGCTCAAAAATTAAGGGAAAAATGGTACCTCTGCAGAGATTACTCGGTAGGTATGGTGCAATAGGCGCATTTATTGCAGCGATAAGTCCGATTCCAGATGATATTGTGTATATTCCGCTGGGGCTTGCAAAATATAGTCCATGGAAATTTGCAATAGCAACATTTCTAGGTAAGTTTGCATTCAATGAGCTTTTCGTTTTGGGGGCGATTTACTTTGGAAAACCATTTGTCAACAACCTGATGTCTAATTCAGCCAATATGGATTACCTCATAGTAGTAACTATTGCGAGTATAGCAGTTATGGGTGTAATAATTTATTTTGCTCTTAAAATAGATTGGGCAAAAATAATTGGTCATTGGTTTCCCTGGACCTTGGACAAAGAACAAGAAGAAGAAAAAAAGTAAATAGCATCATTTTTTGACTTAATAAAACATAAGAATATGTAAGATTCTCTAGTATCTTTTCTACAAGTCAAAATTCTGTTTTTTCTACAAGTAAACATTATCGAATCAATTTCCTCAAAACAATTGCGCATTCTTATTAGAATACTATCTACCAAATTTTTTTTATAATATAGATGGAAACATTTCATAGATTATGATTTCGAGACCTATTTTAATTCCCCTAGCAATGATTGTTTTATCTATATCATTTAGCAGTATAATTAATGGTAACGAGTATGTTCTTGCGGATCCTTTTAATAACGAAGTAAAGATCAATACAGATTCCGAATACACAAGTGATTGCGATGAGTATAATACTGGTAGTAATGGCGCAATATGTGCAGACGAAGATATAACAACATTTGAGGGCATTGATATTGATGGAGAGAATAACAAGGTAACTTCCAATATTCATGTGGATCAGGTTGAGAAGTGTGATGAAGGTGATAATGGTGACAATAATGCATTTTGTTCTAATAGTAGTGAAAATTTTCTTGACGCGATTTCCGTTTCGGGTAATAATAACAACATTAATTATGACATAAATACCAGACAAACAAATGATTGTGATGATAAATTCGATGGCGATAACAATGTAGAATGCGAAAATGAATTAAAGACTCATGTTAATAGTCTAAGTTTAAGTGGAAATAATAACCCCATGGATCTTGATATCAATACGAAACAGAGCAACGACTGTGATGATAAAACTAATAATGACAATAATTTGAAATGTATAAATTTACAGCATAGAATTGAAACTCCCTGATTGTCAAATTGCTACAACAAAGATAGCTAACCGCTACTTATTTCTTTCTTAGAAATATTCATTCAACATGTCGAGAAATCAAAATCTAAAAGAATAACATTTCTTTATTGAAACCAGAATGCAATATACAAACATCAAACATTTTGTTTTTTTGATTTCGCTAGTCTCAAATGTGCAACTCCGAGAAAAGTAATCTGAAACAGCATTGCTATAACCACAGACATTGATATTCCTTCTATTCCATATATTCTACCAAGTATAACAATTAAGATAATCTGTATTACTTGGTAAGTTATAGAAGAAAATAGTACATATCGGGTTAATTTCATTGCCAAGAACTTTGAGTTAAGTGTGCCTGTTATCATCATTGGAACGATTCCAAGACTTAGAATTCTTATCGAATTGAGCGAATTAATATAGTTTGGAAACAACACTTGTAAGATTACGGGAGCAAGAACGAACACCAATATTGTTATTATTACGGAAAGAGCTATTCCATACATTCTAAGCCTATTTCTTTTGCTTCCGCTTGACTCCTCAGGTATTAAGTACTGATAAAAGCTCACGGAGATCATGCTGAAAAACATCAAGAACTGAAATCCTAATTGATAATAGCCAAGAACTGTATATCCGTAAATGGGTGCAATAATTAGTTTATCAAGATACAATAGTAGTGCATTTGATAGATTATAGGAGTATAGATGTAACGATGTTCTAAACTCTTTCCTTATATTGTCAAAACTTTTACTAAATTTGGGAATAGTCTTGAAGTAAGTAATACTAAATGCAAAGAAGGAAATGATAAAACCAATAATAATTCCTTGAAGGCCAAAAAAACTATAAAGTAATATTGATAAAACCAGCTGCGAACCCCTTGATCCAATTATGTTGATTGCATATTTAGAATACAACTTTTTGCTTAAAAGTTCGTATGATGACATCATCCAAAATGCCATACCCAATACAAAAAATCCCAGTAACCAATTAAACAGTGAGGCAATTATTGCACAAACAGTTGCGGAGATTAGGATAACCTGGTTTGCCTGTACATCTATATTTTTATGACCCTGTGGTACTAGCGTTGTTACTGCTGTATTGAGACCCAATAATGAGAAGCTCGCAGACAATGATCCAATCGCAATGACATAGTTTATTTGGCCATATTCATGAACGTTCTGGAACATGGCTAACAATAACCAAAATATTCCAGTAAGGGTTGCCCCAACGAAATTACCAATAGTGATATAGATTAATCCTTCATGGTGACGAACCGATTTGAATATCTTGTTTCATCTCCAGAGTGTAAGTTTTATTGAAGCATAATTTGATTCATCGGAGAATGCGTTCAACAAGCTTTTCTCACCATATTTATGCCTCATTTTCGGTAAATTTTGAGATAATGTAGAACCATCCTCTATTTTCACTTTTAACGACGTGGCAACTAATCCTAGATAGAAATGAACGTAACAATTTTTTTTCTTCTTCTAATAATTCAAATGCACTCTTACCCTTAATAGTAATATATTTTAATAATTCTGAATATGGCGGGAATATAAAGGCATCATCACTATTCTCAATGGCAAGATCCAGGGCAGCGCTAGTATCCAGTTTAGTAAATTCATTACCCTCTCGTTTAAGAAAGTAGAGGTTATCTACACTGGTACTGTTTTTTATGTTTGCGTCTTTTAAAATTGAAATAATACCATATTTTGGAGGTCTGACGATAGATTGCCCAACTGTGTTTATAGTAAAGATAGGAACATTTAGCTTTGCCAATTTGTGCATGAATGCACGACCTTTTTTCGAATGAACAAGACTTCGAACTCTCATACTCCGATCCGTATCACGGGTATTAGAAACACTAACAGCTGTCTTAAAAGTATGGGAACTAATAGTCATTGGTTTAGGAAAACACAAGGCTTCATTTGGCAACCTAATTATCGTCATATCATCTGAGAGAAAGGAGAATCCGTTCTTCACACACTTCAATACTGTTGTAGTTTTTCCCGTATCTGGAGGAGCAGACATCAATAACCCTGATTCATTTTTATCGAGACATGCAGAATGCAACAATATGTACCCCCTTGAAATGAATAGGAATCGAAGCAGTGGCTCTACCAGATTAACATAGAGTACGTGCTTGGATTTGGATATCAATTTATTGATGATTACTTCAATACTTTCACCAAATTCAATACTGAACTGAGCACCTGCAGAACCAAAATGTTCTGTGTAGAGTATCTTGTGCGAATTATTAGATTTGTCTTCTATTATTTTCCTTGTAAACCTCAGTCCTCCTTGAAGGGAATCAACAGTTCTTATTATTAGATCCGAATTATTGAATTTCTCTGAGGTAAAATACTCTAATTCGAAAAGAATTACGTCTGATTCGACTTTTATTATGTCATGAATATTGTAGTAATACAACTGAATTTAAATAAGTATATCAAACTTGAGCACTATATTAAAGTTATAGTTCCAGCGCCTATTATTCTAAAAATCAAGGATAATTGTTATAGAAAAATTGATTATTATTAACAAAGATAGTTATGATCCAATGCTAAAAAAGAGTCTTATGTTCAATACTATTAAAACCTAATTTAGGTAGAAATCATGGTTTTGTATTAATATCTTGTTTTCAAGTATCTGCTGTGTATTTTGTAAAAAGGCTACTTACTAATCATAAAATCAAGTCGTATAAAGTATCCAAGCCGTTCATTGTATTCCTAATTTTTATGATAACTTATGATATACTCGCGGTGACATTATTCAAATGAAGATAAGCTCAGGCAAAAAATTTGTACTTGTTTCGTTCATACTTGTAGTATTAATTTCGTTTAACCTTTCCATACCTCAACTTGTGCAAAACTCTGAAGCATATCCATCTGCCTACTATTCAGAAATTGCTGCAAAAAATAATCCCTTTTACAAATCATCTGGCCCGGACCAAATCATCTATGATTATTTTCCAAGTTCAGATAAAAAAGAGCCGAATTCCAATACTAATGAGTTAATTAATGAATTGATAAATAGTTTGATTCAGGAAAAGGTTGCAAAACCCGAAATTTGTGGAGATGGTCAGGATAATGATGGAAATGGACAGATTGATGAATATTGCAACGTTAGTAATCCTCCAGAAGGTGACGACTCACCACAAGTAGATCCTGAACAGGAGATTTGTGGAGATGGTCAGGATAATGATGGAAATGGACAGATTGATGAAAACTGTGATGTAAGTAATCCTCCAGAAGGTGACGACTCACCA
>JAICQW010000008.1 GCA_025937665.1 Nitrososphaeraceae archaeon
GATCACAGTTTGCTTGCGTTGTTTGTGGGTTTTGTTGGAGCTGTCATTGGAAAGTGGAGCAATTGGCCAAAATCCCAAAGTATCTACTCGAGGATGTAATTAGTGAGTAGTATTGGAATTTTAGTATAGGAAATTACAAAAAGAAAACTAATAATATAATTAATCAACAAACTGTAACCTGAATTGAGGATTTAGTCCACATCTATTATAATTTATTTTTTAATGGTGAAATGATCCTTGTCACTGTTATCTCTGTTCTCAAAAAATCTCGCATCCAATCTAGTCCCATTCTCCAGAATATCTATATTCAAAAATCCATGTCTCAGAAATTGAGTTACAACATAGGGTGCTTGATTAGTAAATTCATAAAGATCCTCCCCTCCAGTACCGATTGTTACAAATATGGGTCCTTTAGTATCATATTCGTATTTCTCTGTTTGTTTATCTGTAATTATGGGGGTAAAGGTTCTCGTGTCGTTATAATTTAGTGGGTAAGTACGTTGATAATTATGATTGTGTGCTTGCAGTACAACATCAACACCATATTTATCAAATAGTGGATGGTATAGGTCCTGCAGTTCATCAAGACCTGGATGTGTTGTATTAGAAGAATAAAAAGATCTGAACGAGTATACAATTATCCAATTTGTGCTCTTATTCTCATACGCCCTTTTGAGATCATCTTTTATAAACCCATACTGTTCTGAAGTTTCATTATATGGTATCACTTTATTTTTGGCAGTTGCCATTGATAGAAAATGAACATTTCCATAATCAAATGAATAGTAAGGACTATCCATGTTGAAATGTTTCATATATTCGGTAAATTTCGCAGGATACATTTCATTGTCACCAATTGCAATTTTTAGTCGACCATCTGTATCTAATGGGGAGACAACATGAAACCAACAATCTGCTGTCTTCTGATAAGATAGGTCGCCCAATCCTATGACCACTTCTGGCTCTCGAACTAACATATTTGTTATCGTTCTATTCGCATTCTTACCACAGCCAAAGTCTCCAGCTGCTACAAAATTAAATTCCAAATTATCTGTTTCAGCCGTCCCAAACACATGTTCAGAAATCCCAAGTGTTATCAATCCAATTGAGAGAAATACCATTAAAAACAACTGGAAATTATTATTGCCAAGTGATTGAAAAGTTGAAAACAAGTCTAAGTCTATTTTACACTCCTTATGTCTGATCTAAGCTGATGTATTTGAACCTGATCTCATCATCAAATTTACTCAAAGTGCAGTTGACGCTTTAAAGTTGATATATGTGGTTAGTGTTAATATGTCATGTCCAAGTTAGTTTCTTCGAACGGATACAGGATAAAGAAAGTGCTGGAATATCAATGTGGTTGCAAATATTCCTTTCAGGACTATACCAAACTGGAACATGTATGTTTCAATCATGAAAATGAATTAATCGCACAGTGCGGCTGAAATCATCATCTCTGGAGCGTAATGTAGATAATACCTTAAGTTCATATTGCCAAAAAGTTGTTAAAAAATTCAACACAATTGAGTCCGAATTAGAAGTAATCTTCTCGGTGTAGATGCAATAACAAAAAAAACTGATGATCATAGCAAAAAAAATTTCTGAACCAACATTACAGGTAATGAAAATTATGTTGATATCATAATAAAAAAATGAAAACTCAAATGGTTGGATACATTTGGTTTACTCACTACCATTTACTGCGTCTTGTACCCCTTCTGTGATATTTCCAACAACATTCGCTGCGCCTTCACCAATACCTTGGAGAGCCTCTCCTGTTTGATTCATTGCTTGTCCGGTCGCTTCGCTAGCATTCTGACCTAATTCAGAAGCAGTTTGGTTTGCCGAGGCAGACATATTGCCGGCTGCGTTTGAGGCATTTGTAGTTGCGTTTTGAGCATTCACACTGCTTGCTGTAGCAGTCATCGTCAACATCAACATCATAGCTCCGATAATGATTAATTCTTTATTCATTAACCTTCAAACGCTCCAATTTTATTTAAGGATTATAGTTTCATTCTTCATTAATTTGCTGGAATTCAAAGCTTTTTTTACATTGATTTCCATTTTAAAACATCCTATTTTCGTAACATGCTTCGTTCTTCCCTTCTCATATGGTTTAGAACCATCATCATAGTAATAATACAAAATTTTCTCTTCAAGAAATCGGTAATGAGTGTTCTTGACACGACCTTCTTGGATTTGGACAACGCAACTAGGCTATTGTGAGCTGATATATAATTCGTTTCAAAATAGATCGACCTCATTCAATTAAGAAAAAGGATCAACCCCGCCTAACGAATGAATTCAATGTAAGCAAACTGTTACGGCCAAATTTTTATTTAATACTTGTAGTACAGCGAGAAAACCTGTCAAGAGCCAAAGTTACCAAAACAGCACTCTCGTTGTTGTTGTTATTGTCAACGCTAACGCTAACATCATATTGTGGTGGCAGAGGCAAATTCAAGTTTCTGCGATTTGAATATCTTGTGGATACCGTCATTATTGTATGGAGGTTTACTTTTAGGTAAGTTAAATATCTAAATAGATAATTTACTTTCTCTCCTTGGTGATTCCTTTATATTAATTTCATTCTATTCTGCGACAATGTATTCACAAATTACGTTAACGTTGAGAGGACTATGCTGCGCCATTCTATTTAGAGATTTTGCAATGTAAGACTTTTTTAATTGTGTGAATTTTTACCCCGCAAATCTTGGGTTCCATCATTCAGCCAGATATCTTCGATTTGTGAAGTCATTTACATAGGCTCCTTCTTTACCTAATGAGAAGATTTCAATTCGTGTATGTATAAGGACTATTGGATAAAACCCGAGACAATGAGCGCCGGGAGTGGGACTCGAACCCACGAGTTCTTGCGAACATCAGCTCACCCATCGGTAATGATTATTTGATCTCGAGGCTGACCCCTTTTAGGGAATCTTGCATATCTTACCTAGCTTGGGTACCCCGGCAATGGAATTATTATTGATAATCTTTATAATTCTATAAATGTTGGGCACCTGACCGTTTATAAACATCAAAAATTATATAATGATCGACTTATCAGTACTTCAATCTATGTTGTCAACAACTGAAGTACAATTACCCGACCCAAATCAGTTAAAAACACTAACTTTGACAGATTTGGTAATAATGAACAAATTATCAGTCTCTTTGAGAGAACAAATCAAGAAACATATTGATATTGATCCATTTACTACTGACGATCCATTTAAAGAAAATGATGACTATGAATACACCGTTATTTTGGACAAGACTGACACAAAAAGAGTAATCTGTATGGTTGTGACAAAAAAAGAACCTCCAATACAATTGCCTTGGGAAATTTTACTTGGCAATCAACTAGTTCATCTAACGATATCAAAAACAGATGCAGCATCAATAAAATATAAATTAATGCCAAAGGACACCAACAATTTTTATCCCTTCAGAAAGTCAACAAGAATAGCGGGGTATATTATGTTTGCATTTCAAATATGCGGCTTGTCACAGTAGTATTCGATCTCGAGACAAGTTGCTTTTCATCCCAGAAAAGATACTCTAATGTATAATGTTGAAATTCTATGCATTGGCAATGAGTTACTATCTGGCATAACATTAAATACGAACGCTCATTGGTTATCAAAGAAAATTAGTAAGATTGGTGGATTGGTTAGAAGAGTAATTGTTGTTAGAGATGATTTGAATGAAATTAAGCTTGCCCTAACAGATTCCCTTAGCAGGAGTCCTAATTGGATAATTGTTTGCGGTGGATTAGGTCCAACCTACGATGATAAGACTCTACTAGGAATTGGTAAAGCATTGAAAAAGACATTGATGTTGAACAGTACTGCACTGGACATGGTAAAAAAAAGCTATAGATACAGACATCGAAGAGTGAGGATAAATAAGGCTAGATTGAAAATGGCAATAATTCCAAAGGGCTCCATCCCGATTGAAAATCCTGTAGGTAATGCACCTGGGATACTACTTTGTGTTCACAAAACTCAAATTATATGTCTACCGGGGGTTCCAAGCGAAATGAAAGCGATAACCATCAAAAGCATATTGCCTCAAATAAAACAAGAAATAGGTGATTTTACACTAAGGGAGACTAACTATCATGTTCAGGGCATCAGCGAGGCTATGATATCATCCAGATTAACAAAAATAATTGACTCAGCACCAAATGACCGATTATATCTGAAAACCCATCCGCGTGGTTATGTTGACAATTGTCCTACGATAAGAATCCAACTAGTTTCAAAGGGAAATAATGAAGAGCAAGTTGAACACCTAAACACTAAAATTTCAAAACAGATAACGGCATTAATTCGGAAAAATAAGGGAAAAATATTAAAAATTTCATGACTTTGGAATGTACATGCAAGGTAAAAGCAAATTAGTAGAATTAAATAGAAATCCGACTAATAACTACCTTAACAAATTATTCTAAATTTACTTTAAATAGAAAATATTATAATTAGTATTATTGCATAATAACAGTGACCAACTATTGACAAATAGAAATATTAGCATCAATCCAGAAAGAATAATTTCTCAAACATTAGATGAATTACGAATAACTGACAATAAGATAAAACAGAACACAACGTCTTTGGTTAAAAATCTGGAGACTTCCAACAGTGATGAATTTTGGATAAATATAATGAAAGCAATAGTTGTATCATGTGATGAAAATAAATACGTTTTTTCAAATGCTGAACTTTGCGATTTTCTGACAATTGGAGCAAGAGGTTTGGATAACAAAAGATATGAATCCAGCATAAATTCAGGTAACCAATCAATGAATAAAGTGGTAAGTGATGCAATATTTAGTATATACAAAGACATAATGGAGAATTATGATAACGTTGGTAATGAGTTAAAAAATTATTATCCCAAAGTCATTCTGAATATAATTTCAATTATTAGAAGGGGAACTGACATTAGTGGCGAAAAGGTAAATCTTTATGGATTGGAAAGATATTATCTGAAAAATAAGACCGATGCTGTAAATGGAAAATTAGCTATCTCTGAACCAATTGTCGCTGATGTGCAGAAAACTGTTTATATTGAAACAAGAAAATCAATTGATGTTCAATCTGTTCAAACTTTGGTCCCACCTACTGCAAAGGAAAAAATTTTGAGCAAGAAAGATCTTGTGAATAGTCTTAGTGTTATTACAGGAAGGAAAAAGAATGAACTAAACGAGCTGCTAACAAAGATTCCAGAACAAGATTATAAGAAAATAACTGACTTGTGCGTAAATTATAATAAATTACAAAAATATTCAAAATTGATCGGAACAGAGGAATTTAGTCGTCAAATTGAAAAAGAATTGGGAAGAAAACTTAATGATAGACAACTCCAACATGCTACAATTTCGATAAGAAAGGTCAAGACCTATGTGGAGAATGTTCTCGATGGAAAATTCATTCCACACGGTTCACATGGAATCAATCATGTCAAACATAATTTGGAGTATGGATATCAGTTAATGGGATTAATTGAATATAGAAGAAGAAGGTATTCTCAATCTCAGCCTTACAACAAAAATTCGAAAGTTTAGACAAAGCTTACTATGGAGTTTGGTCTTTTGGAGATATCTTTTGCTTTCTGGCCATAAAAAATAACAAGATTCCAAACAGTATCAATATTATGGCAAGACCTTGTGCACCTCCTCTTGGGATCAGGATTATATAAAAAACCGCAAACAAAATGCAACTAATGCCTTGAAAAAAATACTTGAGAGCCTCATCAAGCTTAAATTTCTTACCAAGAATAGCTATTGCAAAAAATGCTACTATTGGGTAAATAGTTAGTAAAATATACTGATCTATATCGACTCCATTATGAGGCAAGAAGACTAACTAGAGCTAATGTGATTGAAGCAAATATCTATGTTTCCTTGACGTGAAATCGCAAATCGTTTATTTCAACTGCTACTTTTCTTTCAATCAAGGATCGTGCATTTTCAAAAGGTAGAATCGCCACGTCCTCTTTTATGAATGGGCCATATTTAGCCATATCAACTCCCATAAACTGATCGGTAGATTCCAAGAATCTTATTATGATCATTTTTGACCTTATGATTCTGGAAATGGAATCTAGATTATTCACATTTCCATCGATTAAAGATTGTATTATCAAATCCTTTCTTTGAGATACTTTTCTTTCTTCTTCGAAAATATATTTCTCTTCATCAGTTAACTTGGAATAATCATCAGTAGATAAAGATGGATAAGGCAAATTCGCGTTAGAATTTTCTAATAGCTTCCGAGTTCTTAATTCGATCAATGATTTTGTAGATAATACTAGCAATCTTATCAGTTCGTGATGTACATCTAATTCTATATTTTCATATTTTTGGATAGAAAGTTCCTTTATCAGCTGTGCAATTTTCTTGTAGATATCCGGAGACATACCTTGTATCTTTGGAATTTGCGTTTCCTTTTTCAGTAGTTCCATAATAAAATCCAAATCTATCTTTTTTTCAGAATTTCTACTGTTGTTATTGTCATCTATCTCTGCCAATAATTTCTACCTTTTAGGTAATTTCTATTTAAATACCAGTTTATTAAAATTTTAATATAATAAATTTCTAACAATGTAAAAAAGTCACTAAACTAAGTGTCAAGGCAAGTCATACTTTTTAGTTTAAAACTTAATTATGAGAAAAATATAATCGGTTCTGATTGCCTTATAAAATTGTCAATGGAGAATTTGAGCCTCTAACGTATACCAGCGATGATGTTTTGCTTAAAATCAAGGAAGAAGGAATAAAATTTGTTGATTTACAATTTACTGGATTATTCGGAAGGTTTCATCATACTACCATGGCAGCTAATATGTTAAGGAAGGAAGACTTTAAGGACGGCTTGCCAAAACTTGATGGTTCCTCAATTAAAGGATTTACGGAGATTCATGAATCGGATCTAATCATTAGACCTGATCCTTCCACATATGCCTTTATTCCATGGATAGAAAAGTATCCCACTGCAAGATTGATATGCGACATTCAATCGGGCGGCGAAAGGAGAGAACCCTACCTGGCGGATCCGCGAGGGATAGCCAAGAATGCAGAAAAGTACGTCAAGGAAAATGGTTATGATATCTCATACTGGGGACCAGAGGTAGAATTCTTTGTCTTTGATAAATTACAAGTAAATACATTGACCTCATTTCATAGTCAAAGCTATGAAATAACCTCCCGTGAAGCACCTTGGTCAACAGAAAACGTCGGTTATACTCTCAGGTTGAGAGAGGGATATCTTCCAAGTCCACCCGGAGATACTCTTATGGACTATAGGCATGAATGCGTAGATGTTCTCAGTTCGAATTTCGGAATAATATGCGATGCTCATCATCATGAAGTTGCGACTGCTGGACAATGTGAAATAGACATTCGTTACGATAGTCTTGTTAATACTGCTGATTCTGTCCAAAGTTACAAGTATATTGTCAAGAATATTGCAAAAAAGCATAACATGATTGCAACAATGATGCCCAAACCAATTGCATTGGATAACGGTTCGGGGATGCATGTTAATGTTAGTCTCTGGAATAAAGGAAAAAATCTATTCTATGATCCAAATGACAAATATGCAGAGCTATCACAAACTGCAAGGTATTTCATTGGCGGTATACTAGATCACGCAAAGGCTCTTGCAGCAATTGTAGCGCCAACTACGAATTCTTATAGAAGGTTGATACCCGGATACGAAGCACCAGTTTATATTGCCTGGAGTACGGGTAACAGGTCGGCAATAATCAGAATTCCTGCACATTATAAGGGTGAAAAATTTGCACACCTCAAAAGAATAGAATTTAGAGCACCAGATCCTTCATGTAATCCGTATTTGGCTTTTTCTGCGATCGTCGCAGCTGGCCTTAGTGGAATTAAAAAGAGAATTGAAGCAAATGATCCTAAGATAGAGGATCATGTTGATGCAGATATATTCAAGATGACTGATGCTGATAGAGAAAAACATAAAATCAAACAGTTGCCGGCGAGTTTGAGAGAATCAATTGAGGAATTAAAATCCGACTCTGATTTCTTGAAACCAATATTTGGTAAACATGTTATCGAACGGATAATTGACGATGCAGCAAAACAACATATGGAACTGGCTGTACGTCCTCACCCGCATGAATTTACCATGTATGCAGACGTATGATGTAGCAGCATGAATTGAGTTAGATGTCTTAGTTTAGATGACCCAATTAGAAAGTCATTCTGAAACTATGATTTTTTTATTCCTGATATCTTGACTCAATTTCAGGAATTTATCCTGAATATCTTTGGGTATCTTGTTTTCAAAACCATGGAACGGAGCAATGTATAGAATTCCATCTTCGGTGGTTGAATTCTTTGTCGATTCTAATCCAGGAGTGTAAATCATTCCTGTAAAGTTATTCATACGTATCATTTTGAATATATAGTCATATGCCTTTACCGGATCCAAAACAAATGACGTCACTACAGTATCAGGCGCCAATTTATTCTGGTCTGACACAGCACCAAATGCATAGATTCCTTTCTCTTTCGCTGCATGGATAACACCTTGTCCAGCCGTATCAGCTACATGCATAATAAAATCTGCACCTTGTTCAATCTGAGACAATGCAGCAGACCTTCCCTTAGATTCATCATCCCAATCATCCAGGTAAGTCACAAGTACTCTGGTAGTAGAGTTGACATCCAAAGCACCCTGTTTGTAACCTTCGTATATCCTCTTTAGGTTGGGATATTTCTCATCTCCTCCAATAAATCCAATAGTATGGTTTTTTGAAAGCATACCTGCAAGTGCTCCTAGAAGATACGTGGCTTCCTGTTGTTTCGGGAAAATTGAGGCCACATTTTCAGATTTTACTAATCCAGTGAATACTATAAATTTTATGTCGGGGTATTTCATTGCGATCTTAATAACGGGATCTCCCCATTCGTATCCTTGAGCTATGATAATATCGTAATCCTCATCTGCATAATCCTTGAGAGTAGTTTCTATGTTTGATATTGATACGTTATCTAAGAAAGTGACTTCATAACCATATTTAGAAATTATTTCTTGTCCAGCGTTATAAGCAAATGCTCCCCAACCTGCATCGCTAAAAAGACCATCAGTTAAATAAGCTACCCTTAGAGATTTATCATCTATAATTTTACCCGATTGATTCTGTTCCTGTGCGTATCCCTCTTGAAGGAAATAACAATGACACATGGCTACAACCCAACCAAGCAAAACAACAATTGAAATACAAAACAATCTTCTTTGGATCCGTAAATATCCTATTCTAATCATTTTTTTCATCATTTTCCTCTTGACTTTCTCCATTCTCCTTATCTATAAGCGGTAGTGTAAAGATGAAGGTAGCTCCTTCTTGCTGGGAACTACTTTTTGCCCATATTTTTCCGCCATGTGCTTCGATAATGTTTTTTGAAATAAACAAGCCCAGCCCAGTTCCCCTGTCGGATTTTGTTACAAACTTGGAAAATAACTTGGGGAATATTTCAGGGTGTATTCCAACTCCGGTATCTTTTACAGTAACTTGAACCTTTTTTGACATGATTGCAGTTGTAACAGTAATTGATCCTTTTTTGGTAAATTTCCCCGCATTGTCAAGAAGGTTCAGCAATACCTGATTTAGTCTTAACTTGTCTCCTGTAATAAAAATTGTCCTGTCTGGACTTTCATAATTTACCACAAGATCCTTGTGTATTAATTGAATATTTCTCTTATATTCCTCAACAATATTTAATATTAGATCATACAAATTTACTCTTTCCTTCATCAATTTCAAAGTATTACTCTCTATTCTGGTAACATCAAGTATATCCTCAGCAAGCCTTCCTAACTTTTCTGTGTTTCTCTTTATGATATCTATATATTGATTTTTCTTAGCTGTACTTAAATCTGCAGATTGCAGGAGATAAATTGCATTGAGGATGGGTTGAATAGGTGTCCGAAGTTCATGAGCAGCAACATTAATGAATTGATTTTGGGCCTCATCCTTAATCTTTAGTGATTCATTTGCTTTCATCAATTTGTAATTGGATTCGTTAAGGTCGCGAGTTCGTTTTGCGACTTCATTCTCCAATATGCCATACCATTTTCTTAATAAAAAGACCAGAAATATTATTGCAGCAGTAGTTCCAGTAAGCAAGGAGAACATCTTTATACCTTCTGTAAAAAGAACCGAATTTATTTTCAGATATATTCGATCGGTTGGTGTTACCACTTGAACGAAATATACAGGTTGTGTTCCAACTAACACCGGCGATTGCGTATTTAATCTCTCACCTTTTCCATAGTCATACATTGCATGCCCAGCATTGCCGGCCAGCAAATACTGTGTCAAATTATTCAGGACCTTATTGTAATTGATAAATTGTTGTGTTTCATTGCCAAAGAAATTTTTCCCTACTAGATCACCACTTGCACCTACGGCCAAAAGATTTCCGTTTCTATCAAACGCGACTAAAAATTGTGAGTTTATATCGTTAACATTTCCGTAATTCTTGAAAAATTCAATGGTAGGTAAATTCGCCACAACCGTTCCAATATAATGACCATCCTTCACGCTTGTTATTGGATACGTTATCACTATTCTATACTTGCCATCGATTCCTGTAAATCCATTAGAGTATACTGGTTGAAGGCTTTCCATTGTTTGCTTCATATAATCATTAGATGAAATATCAATGTTCACAAATGTCTTCATTCCGACTGAAGCTTTATGAGTAGTTATAACCCCTTCATTATCTGTAATTAAAAGACTATCAACTTTTGTGACAGAATTAAGCTGGTTAAATTTTTCTTGAAGTAAGTTGTTAACATTATCTCCTGATAACATTTCATTCTGGATATATAATGAATCAGCCAGGCCTTGAAGCATAGAGGTAACCAATCGTAGATCTGATCCAACATGTTGTGAAACTGATTTCGTAGAATTTATTTGCCTCTCCAGTTCCTGTTCGAATATGCTTTCTCTGATACTTGTTTCATTGACTCTCTGAAAATAAAAAAATAATCCATATGAAGCGACAGCTATTATTATAACAGATATGACACCAATGTACATCAGTTTACTAGAAATTAGTGTCATTTGTTAACCAGTGATGATTTACAGTATTTTTGTATTTATCGTTATCAGTATGGAGGGGATGGGATTTGAACCCATGACCACCTGCGTGTAAGGCAGGTATCATAACCAGTCTAGACCACCCCTCCATCGGTTTTCATGCTTGTCAAAAAGTATAATATTCAGGGGTTATTTGAATTAATCAAACGCTCAATTACATGTTTCCAATTTGAGTATTTTTAATTTTTTTTATTAGATTCAAACTTTTATTAAACTGCGTAGCTAAATCACTAAGTATGTCATTTGGCGTTGATACGCTTGGAGGTTTAAGTGAGAAATTAAAACAATTGGTAAACGAGACACAAGAACATTATGAATCTTTTATTGGTGATGCTCAACTTTACAAAAAAGGAAAAATTGGTGATAAAGAATTTTTCGGGAAAGTAGGAAAATTCATGATATCTCTTTCTGCGCTAAATTTTTTAGCTATTAGAGTAATACTCGAAATGAAATCCGCAGTGGATAAAGGTTCATCACTAAAAAGCCCAACTGGAGGAATTGCACAGCCTTCATCTGGCTCTGGATTTGGGGTCAATTCGTTTGTAGACAGCGGCGGTAGTATCGGTGGAAACCAACCATCAGACAATGATCAATATCTGTTACCCGAACCTGATCAACTAAATGAACCAAAATTCATGCCAGTCGATATAACCATTAAACCTGAAGCTAACCAGGATTCAAAAAAGAATTGTGTCAAATGCCAGTCATCAATATCTGTTACAGCTAAATTCTGTCCCAAGTGTGGAAATTCGCAATAATTAAAAACTCCATTTTGTTTTAGTTTATTATGGATGTATTTGATGGGAGAGCTGCTTCTGAAGAGTACATGTCAACACATTCCCTGACTTTTTCGACTCCTGAAATGACATTAAAAAAATTTGCTTTGTGGTTAGGAGATCAAGTTAATGTTCCTGGAAAAAACAAGACTGAACCTCGATTGCTGACGTATATCAAGAATGTCAATAATCAGTCAGGTAGTTCCGATTTCCTTCCAGATACTGATGAATCATTCAAGCCTAGCGGGGCAGTTACAGATATGTTTAAGGACACTACAGAGGTCGGACAGGTCAAATCTTCGCCCAACTGTCATAATTGTAATTATCCACTCAAAACAGCATCAAAATTCTGTCCCAAGTGTGGATCAAGACAACACTGATCAAAATTCAGTGTCTGAACTACTAAAATTTCATATCAGGCCTGTAAAGTCTTTCCTCTCTTGATTTTGTATTTTGTAAATGCTTTAAATTAAAGAATAACTAAAGTTCACAAACCATTGCCTGGAAATGTAGGAATCGAATCTAGCGCTTTTGGCTTTCTTTTTATCAGTATCGCATTAGCAGTTCTAACAGGCACTATGATTAACGAATTCTTAGCAACTCAACATATTCCAATTTATTATCAACTACTAGCATGGATGTTGGTATTTGTTTTTGTATTGGGAATAACGTTTACAAAAATGAAGAATCTGTTTCGTTCGATAAGAAACAGAATGAAAAATAGCATAAGATGGCCTCTTCATGCAAAAATAATTAACGGTCTAAGTTGGGCAGGACCATTTTTGGCTATTCCTATATTCCATCCTTTTGCACACTATTTGATACTCTTTGGAATTGGAACTGGTAACATCTCGACGTATTTTTTGATTAAATATTATAACGAGTACAAAAATAAAGAACAATTTATTGTTGGGATACTTGCGATAACAATGATCCCGGTTTTGATTCTAGTTGATGTTTTACTTGCGACTGTTTTAGTTCATCAACATGTATTAACACTTTCAAGATTATTTGTTGCACTATCATATGGTGTAGGAGGTTTTTACGCATTAAATGAAAGATGAAAAGATTGCAATATGTATAATGAGTGGCGGACTGGATTCTCTCTGTGCTGCAGCATATGTTAAGAATTACAAAAAATATGCAATAAAAATAATTTCATTTTCTTATGGGCAAAGGGCTAAACGCGAAATAATTCAATCAAAAAAGCTTGCCAAGGCTTTGAATTCAGACGAATACCGTACAGTAGATATTAGTTTTATGAAGGAATTATACGGTAATTCCAACGTACTAACTAACAGCAAATTTTCAATTCCGTCCAAATTCGATCATAGTATTGTAGTGCCAATTAGAAATGCTGTTTTCATAACTATTGCCACGGCTTGGGCATTTAGCGTTAACGCAGATTTGGTTGTACTTGGTGCTCACGCCGGTGATTTTCATTACCCCGACTGCAGACCAAAATTTATTCAATCCATAACAAATGCATTGAACACAGGTGAGGAGGACAAAATCAAAAATGGCAGCAAACGAAAAATTTCCATATGGTCTCCTTCTCTGGAAGGAATTACTAAATATCATCTATTAAAATTAGGCCACAAACTATTGGGCGATATAATATTTGAATCATGGAGTTGTTATACAAATGGTAAAAAAATACATGGAGATGTCGTGCAATGTGGACAATGCGAATCGTGTATAAATAGGAAGATGGCATTTAGTAAGGCAGGTATAGAGGATAAAACAATTTATGCAAAGAACTGAAAATAAGGCAAGAGCTAGAGTTAGTGAGATATTTACTAGCATAGAAGGAGAAGGGATATTCGTCGGAAAGAAAACATTGTTTATCCGATTCTCGGGTTGTCATTTAAAATGCAGATGGTGTGATACAAAGTATGCGTTACCTCTAGATAGTGGAACTGAGTACCAGATCGATGAAATTGAAGATCTCATTATTAGAGAACTTCAACCATTCACGTACAAAGTGAATTTCACCGGAGGAGAACCATTACTGCAAACTGACGCCGTAATCAAATTAGCTGATTTCATAAAAAAACAAACTAACCTCAAAACATACATTGAATCATCATGCTTTGATTCCGAACTTTTCAGTAAAGTTTTACCATATATCGACATATGCAAGATTGAATTCAAAACTGACGATTCTAAAGTTGTAGAAAATGAAGTGTATGATAGTTTGCTATTAAACGAGATTAAATGTTTGGAGTTAGCTGTCGAAAGTAACAAGACCACTTACATTAAAATAGTGGTGACCAATTCTACAAACCTTGAAAGTTTCAAGAATTTGGTTTACAATATTTCAAAGAAAATAAGACCTTCAGACATTGTGGGCTTTATTATTCAACCTAGTCACGGGGTAGACCAACCAACTGTTAATAAGCTTCTAGATACTTATGATATTGTCCAGCCCATGTTTCCCGAAGTGAGGATTATATCACAGCTACATAAAGAAATAGGTGCTAGATAAATAAAGGGAAAAAACATGAAAAAAACTTCACTTAACAAGAGAAAGATAGAAAAACTCGTTAGGGAACTCATAGTGCAACTGGGAGAAAACCCTGACCGTGAAGGTCTTTTGGGAACTCCACAAAGAATTGCGGACATGTATGAAGAGATTTTTGCCGGGTATTGCATGAATTCAGAGCTTGAAATTAGTTTTAGTGAAGAAACCGATTCCATTATTGCAAAAGACATTCAATTCTATAGTATGTGTGAGCATCATATGCTTCCTTTCTTTGGGAGAATACATATCGCCTACACTCCATCAGGAAAAGTCTTTGGAATATCAAAACTCGCACGGTTGGTAGAGAAATACTCTAAAAGATTACAAATCCAGGAAAGACTCACAAAAGAAGTTGCAGACGAAATAATGAAAATGGGAGTTAAGGGTGTGACGGTTATTGCCGAGGGAGAGCATCTATGCATGAAGATGAGGGGCGTTAGAAACAACAGTACTATTATTACAATAGCAAATCGTGGTCTAGTAGATCAAAATGACGCCCGGGCACACTTATTAGCTATGGTATATGATTCTAAACCCAAAATTCATAGCGCATAACAAAAAATTCATACCGCATAACAAATATCACAATAATCCTTATAAAAAAGGACTATTTCAATAGGTAGGGAAGAATGACAAACACCATATTCAGACTTCAATCGCACAAGTTCAGTACTGACAACATCCAGACCACTTTAGTATGTTCAAAATGCGATGAGGTTTTCTCAAAAGAGTTCCCTCTGGACCTCGAAGGGCAGACAATTGAATTTAAATGTCCTGTCTGTAATTCTGCCGGTGAAGCCGATCTTCCATATAAAAGCGCTGAAGAAAGAGAAGAGCTTGAAGAAGACTTTGATGAGGTCGAAGAAGAAGATGGTGGAGAAGAATTTGAGGAAGATTATTAGTTTTAGTAAATGACTAGTGCATTGCTCATCTTCTCAATTTAGAATTTATTCAATAATTTCCAAGCCTATAATCCGGACGCAATCCGTAACTACCTCTAAACCCAGTCTACTGCTTGATACCGATTCGTGACAATTGAGCTAAAAATGCAGTTAACTGAATATCTGGATGTGAACCATGAGTCAAACGATAGTCATATTCAGCTATTAGAGATGCAAAGTCTTCGGGATGGGATAACTTTAAGGAGTATACGGCTTCGTACGCATATTTTAGAAAATCGAATTCAGACATACCATAGAGTGCAGTTAATTCAAGTAATTTGACCCTTGATTCATTAAATTTACCTGACATTGCAAGCTTGATTATTTCACTTACCTTTGATTTTCCAGTAAGTCCCAAGGATGCCTGGACGTTAGAAATACTGACCGATCCCATTACGGCGGCAGTTTGAAGAATGTTTATTGAATGACGCAGATCACCATTTGTAGATTCAAAAATTTGTGAAATTGCTTTATCATCATATTTTATTTCCTCCTTTTTACATAATGATTTTAGATGATTCTCTATGATTTCTTTTTCAATTCTCTTAAATCTGAATATAGCACAACGACTTTGAATAGGCTCAATAATCTGCGATAAATAATTACATATTATAACAAAGCGAGTTGTTTCAGAACTATCTTCAATTATCCTTCGCAAAGCGGTCTGGGCTTCGGACGTCATTTCATCGGCTTCATCTAAAATTATTATTCTAAATTTTCTTTCCTCCCTATCACTTGTTCTTATTTTGAAAACGGAAGCAAATTCCTTAACCCTTTCTCGAACCATCTTTATTCCTCTTTCATCTGAGGCATTGAGCTCAAGTGTATCTCTCTTCCAATCTTCCCCGAGTAATTGTCTTGACATACAAAGTGCAGTAGTAGTCTTGCCAACTCCAGCAGGACCTGTAAATATCAAGTGCGGCATTTCAGCAGGTTCTTTCATCAAGTTCTTTAAACTCTCTACGATATCCTTTTGATTGACAACATCATCTAATTTAATGGGCCTGTATTTTTCTACCCACATTAAATCTGACAATTTTTTTGCCTCTGTTGGTGGCATACAAGATGTTCGAATTGTCAGATATATATTCAGACCTGTAAAGATATCCAACGTTAATTAATAACCGCTTCTAAGACTATATTCCCAACATGTCCTCATCCCCCATTCTCATTCAAGGCGTTTTTGAAAGCTTAAAAAATACATACTTACTTGAATATCTTGTCGAAGAGATCAGAGTTACATTCAAGTCTGAAGTAAAAATATCTATGAGTGATATCAACATAGATGCCAAGGAAGGCGATATCTTGCTATTGCCAAGATGGTTCACAAAAATTTTGTTGAATAAGAATCTAATTGAAATTCAAGATAATGAAGTATCAAGTTATGTTTCAAAGGCACTGAATCGAGAACGAATATCAAAACCGCATGATATATCGGGAGTAGATGTAGATTTTTACATCCGAGTGAATGACTTTCTTGAAAGTCTTAATGAAAAAGAAAGAGAGAATCTAATGGTATCACTTAATTCATTCGTGTTGTCTAGACTTGGTAAAATTGTAAAATTGGCAGCTGCTTCATCACTTTCTGCAGAAATGGAATCAAAGTTATCAGCCGAAGAGAAGCAGCTCTATAATTTTGTTCACACTTCTTCATTGGCCTTTAAAGAATCGGTGTTACGAAAATATGACTGAGCAAAAGCACCAAACTACCTCGGCAATATCAGATGAACTAGAATCATTTTTACGCGCCTATAAGGACAGAGAAGGGAATTACAAATATTTTGACAGAATTAACAACATGATGGCATCTAGTTCAACTTTTGTTGTAGTTGATTATATCGATTTAGATTCAAATAAACCGGAACTGACAGGATTAATCACTGACACGCCCGATGATATGTTTGACGCTTTTAACAAAGCTGTATACTCAATCTTGAGAGAGATTCATTATGACTATGCTGAGGAAATTAAGGACAAGATAAAAGTAAGAATTGGAAATTATTCGGTTCAAAAAGGGTTAAGAGAAATAAATGCAGATGTGATAAACAAGTTGATAAGCGTTCCTGGCATGGTAGTCAGGACCTCTGAAATTAAACCACTTGCCAAAAAGATTGCATACGCATGTCTGAATTGCAATACTCTGAATGAAGCTCAGCTTAAAGGTCTAACCCTAAAGAAACCCATGAGATGTACTCAGTGCTCTGAAAAGGAACTTGAAATGGATCCAGAGAATAGTTACTTTACCGATTTCCAGCTAGTTAGACTTCAGGAACTGCCAGAAGACTTGCCTGCTGGTCAACTTCCGCATTACGTAGAAGTTACTGTAATGGATGATCTTGTCGACAGGTGCAGACCTGGAGATAGAGTTCTACTAACAGGGATAGTCAGGATTGAACAAGAACAGTCATTACAAGTAAGGACAAGTCTGTTCAGACTCCGTATGGAAGGTAACAATATAGAGTATCTTGGCGGGCTAGCTGGAAACAAAGATGCACGAACTGTTGATAGAATAGCTATAAGCAGCGAAGATGAAAAACAGATCATCTCCCTTGCCAGCATGCCAGATGCTTATGACAAACTAGTCGCATCATTTGCACCTCATATTTATGGACATGAAATAATCAAAGAATCTATTCTTTTACTAATTGTAGGATCAGTAACAAAAAAATTAACTGACGGTTCGAATCGTAGAGGAGATATCAATATCTTTCTCGTAGGAGATCCAGGTACTGCCAAGTCCGAAATGCTCAAGTTTGCTGCAAAAATAGCACCAAGAGGTCTGTATACTTCGGGAAGAGGTACTACTGCTGCAGGTTTAACAGCAGCCGTAATTCGCGATAAATCCGGAATTATGATGCTCGAGGCGGGAGCTGTAGTTTTGGGCGACCAAGGCCTCGTTTGTATGACCCAAGACACAGAAATCTATACTGGAACTAGGCTAGTTCCTGTTGGAAAGCTCTGGGATGACATGAAAGGAGAGGTCTTTTTAACAAAATCTGGCCGAGAAGCGAAAAAAGATCTAATCCCAATAGGAATTTACGACAACAAATTCCGAGTAGATATGGAAGGTAATGCATTTGCCATAATGAGAAAAAAACACGCAGGCGATGTCATAAAGCTAACATTTTCCTCTGGTTTGACACTCAAGGTGACACCAGAACATCTACTCAGGCGCTCAACACACGTGAAAAATCTCTGGGTACAGGCTCAAGACGTGTGTCCTGGGGATATGTTACGTTCCCCTGTTAGAGTCCAAAAACCTTCATGTACATTGAACATCGCAGAAGAAGATGCCTATGTGATAGGGTGTATATACGGTGACGGTTATGTAACTCCACAGAGCATAACGATAAGCCAGTCTAAAGTTAATTCAGATGTCATAACCAATATACAACAAAAGTCCGATGTATTTTCACTTTACGACAAAGGAGACCGTATTCGCACTCTTGGAAAATATGTTTTACTGTCACGTATGTTCCAACTATACACTGCAGATAAAACGCTACTCAAGAAGACTAGATTCCTGATTAAAGATCAATCAATAGATAATGTTATGCTGCTTTCAGACAAATCATTATGGGCATTCCTTGCTGGGGTATTTGATACTGATGGTGACTTTAATCATGTACACGACAAACTGGTAGCAGCAAGGATGTATCCTACGACATCACAACATGAGCTGGCAGTTATTCTTTACGTCTTACGTCGACTAGGTGTATATGCAAAACTGTGTAAAACTAGAAAAGGATTTCCATTCATACATATCACAGGAAGTGACATAACTCGGTTTGCTGAAGGAATCAAATCTTATAGTATCAAATCAAAGAGAGAAGGACCAATCAAAATTGATAACAAAAGTTCGATACAAAGAGGAGTCGAAAAGGTTGTTCTTGTCGAAAGAATACCATATGACGGTTATGTGTATGATCTTAGTGTGGGAAAATATCATAATTATGAAGCGTCTCTAATTTACATTCATAATTGTATAGACGAATTTGATAAAATTAAATCCGAAGACAGATCTGCACTCCATGAAGTTATGGAACAACAAACTTGTTCGGTCGCGAAAGGAGGAATAGTAGCAACACTTAATGCCAGAACATCAATCCTGTCTGCAGCTAATCCTAAATATGGTAAGTATGATCCCTTTAGAAATATTACCGAAAACGTAGAGCCGCTTCCTATACCATTACTAACAAGATTTGATATCATTCACGTCATAAGAGATAATGCTGATACTGAAAGAGATAATCGAATTGCAAGCCACATACTTGAAATACATAGAGACATAGAACATGCCGCTCAGTCCGTTATAGAAATAGATCTATTTCGCAAATATCTGGCCTATGCCAAACAAATTGAACCAAAACTCACACCAGAAGCAATTGATATCTTGAGAAAATATTATTTGCAGATGAGAAACGTAGATTCTGAAGGAATGATAACAGCAACTCCTCGTCAGCTAGAGGGTCTTGTGCGCCTTGCTACTGCAAGAGCTAGATTGTTATTGAAAGATAATGTAGATTCTGGAGATGCTGAGAGAGCGATATACCTCGTTTCACAAATGTTAGAAACTGTGGGTATAGATGTCAACACTGGAAAAGTTGATCTCGGTGTTCTTCATGGAAAACCTCTTAGCGAGACTTCAAAATTAAAGACGTTCACGGATGTCTTTAACGGTTTATCTGGAGAGGACAAGAACGACGTTGAAGAAAAGAATTTCGTTGATGAACTGGTGAAAACAGGAAAGTTTACAGAGGATGAAGCTAAAGATTTCATAAGAAAAGCGATGCAGAATGGACAAATATACGAGAGAAAAGCAGGATTTTATGCAAAGGCATAAGAAGTAAGTATCATCTTGTCAGAGCTTTTTAAGAATTCGTCCTCATCAATACGTACAACATACACTTTAAAAATTTCAATATTATTAATATATTAAATAGAAAGAATTAATTTAATTGCGCGAATGAAGGAATATTTACAGGAGCTTTTACGATTATTAAATTACGGTTCATTATATCCCCCGCAAGAACTTGCATTATCGAAGGGTGTAATGAATGGTAACAATATACTTGTTACAACTCCTACATCAAGTGGAAAAACACTGATTGGACTAATGGGAATGATAAACATCCTTAACAAGAGAAAAAAAGTAGTTTATCTAACTCCACTAAAAGCATTAGCCGCAGAAAAATTTAATGAGTTTAAGATAATTAAAAATTTGAGTTGCTTTAAGAATCGGAAAATAAATATTGCAATCTCCACAGGCGATTACGACTCTTCTGGAACCGAATTGATTGACAAAGACATTATTATACTAACAAATGAAAAAATGGATTCAATTTTAAGACATGATTCAAGCTGGGTTTTTGATGTCGGTCTGTTCATTATTGACGAAATACATCTGCTTACAGAACGTGAAAGAGGTCCAACTTTAGAAATAATACTGACAAAAATAAAACTTATGCCACAAAAACCTCAAATTATTGGAATTAGCGCGACGATATCAAATTCAAATGAAATTGCTGACTGGTTAAAATGTGAACCAATACAAAGTAAGTGGCGTCCTACTGAATTGATAGAAGGTGTTTATAATTATGGTAAAGTTACCATGAGCAATGGTACAACTTTTGAAATTGATAACATTGGAGTTGCTGATAACTCAACCGGTGGAATATTAAGTCTTGCAATGAATTCGATCACTAATGATGGAGGACAATCACTTGTGTTCGCAGAGACACGTAAACGTGCTGTTTCACTTGCAAAAAAAACTTCAGATGTATTGCCAAAATTACTGGACAAAGCTTCAAAACTTTCTGCACAAAAGATTGGAATAGAAATTTTAAAACAAGGAGATGATACAGAACTTAATAGAACGCTTTCAAATATTGTTACAAAAGGTGTAGGATTTCACCATGCAGGCCTAGGATTAAAAAGCAGGCAAATTGTAGAAGATGCTTTTAGAAAAGGCACAATAAAGATTCTATTTGCGACACCAACTCTCGCTGCAGGAGTAAATCTACCTGCTAGACGTGTTGTAATCACTAGTATTTTTAGATACAATTATGAATATGGCGGTAATGTCCCATTGAGTGTATTACAGTACAAACAATTATGC
>JAICQW010000194.1 GCA_025937665.1 Nitrososphaeraceae archaeon
TAAAACGGTTTACTCATTTTGTAATCCATCACCCATTGGGATCATCTTATTCTACTGAATAGAAGTAGAGGCGTATTAAAAATGTTGCCGAGCAATTGTTAGTTTTCATCCAGGAATTCCTTGACAAGTCGTGTGTATTCATTTACCTTCGAATTAATGAGTAGTTCGTCAGTCGATTCACCATAAATTCTGATTAGAGGTTCTGTTCCACTGGGTCGAAGCATCAACCAACTTTCTTCATCAAACCAGATTTTTACACCATCGAGAGTTTCAATCTTCATTGGGCTGCCGTGATTCTTAACAGAGTCAATCACTTTTTGAATCAATCCAATTTCAGAGCATTCAAATTTTGACTTGTATTGGTAAACCTTGGGAAGAGAGGATAGAATTGCTGACAAACTCCTATCTTCTGATGCCATTAGATCCAACATCAATGCAGTTGTAAGAGCTCCATCCCTTACCTGATTTAGTACTCCGTACATAAAACCCCCATTCTCTTCCATTCCAATTATCGCACCTTGCTTAACCATTTCCCTAGAGACTTCTACACTCCCAACTTTAGTATGAATAATCTCCGAACCATTGTCATGTGCAATTTTTGTCAGGATATGAGTAGTGTTGATTGGGCAGACTATTTTTGCTTTTGGATGTTTGGTCGAGATCAAATATTTTGCCAGTAGGGTTCCAGTTTTGTCTCCCCAAGACACTATTCCCTTTTCATCGCAGAATATGGATCTATCTCCATCGCCGTCAAAAGCTGCACCAATATCGGAATTAGTTTCCTTTGCAACAAAACTCATTAGACTCAGGTTCGATGGCGTGGGCTCAGAGCCTCTTCCGGGAAAATCCCCATCTATAGTTCCATTAACAGTTATCACAGTACACCCAAGTTTTTTTGCTAACACTGGTGCCACTAGCGCCTGAACTCCATTACCCAAATCCATTGTCACTTTGAATTTGCGTTTCTTTATTCTGTCAACGTCTACTAGTGCTAAAACATCATCGACATATCTGTCAATAATCATTTCTTCCTTGAAATTTTGTCCCACAATTTCTGAAGTAATAAATGTTTTATTTGCAAAATTTTGTTCCACAACTGACTCATCCTGTCTTGGTAATTCCACTCCATCACTGGCTATTGGTTTTACACCGTTGTATTCCGGAGGATTATGTGACGCAGTAATCATAATGCCGCCATTAAATTCGTTCCTTTTAGTTGCGTACTGAAGACAGGGCGTGGGCAGAATGCCTGCATCTACCGTATCCAGACCATCGGAATTCAGCACAGCAGTAACAATGTTAAACATAATATTATTTGAATTTCGGCCATCCCTTCCTATCACTATTGGACCTTTCTTGTAGTATGCCGCAAGAGACCGAGTAATGTTAACCAAGAAATCCAGAGAGAGATCTTTCCCAAAAACTCCTCTAATTCCGTTAGTTCCAAAAAGTGGCATATTCTTGTTCATCATAACTAAACACCAATATATTCTAAATAATAGATAAATTTCGTCAGCCAGCTTTCAGTCGGTAGACAAATAGATGCGGGGGTTGCCAAGCTAGGTCAACGGCGCAGGTCTCGCGAAAAGCGAGTGCGAAGCTTAGAATGGATAACATTCAATATTCCTAGATCCCTGTTCCTTAGGGATTCGTGGGTTCAAATCCCACCCCCCGCACACTCCTTAAAAATGTCATTCAATCCTATTTGTGTTCTATTCTAATCCGAATTGGCTCATGTACAACCAGAAATATGGTGATTATCTAACTCAAGAACTGCATAGTTTTTTGTGGTTTTCATCATGAAAATGAATATCACAGAAATCTGCATTACATTTGTAACAGTGCCAGCCTGAGAGAGTATAACAAACTGAACATTTTCGTGTGGGATTATTATAATCAAAATCCCTTCTTGACTTTTTAAAAATTTTCTGTTTCTGTTCAGGACTCATATCTTGCAACCAAATTGGAAATATAAAACGGAGAGTACATATCTATGCTAGTTTTTTGGACATAAATTCACTAAAAGTGTATTTATCATCGCATTACAATTGGAATCAGCTTATTTAAGCATTAGCGTTGTGTATTTTAGAATCCTTTAATTTTGAGAGAATTTATTCCAATGTATTCATGAGCAAAACTGACAGGCTGATAATTGAGGTAACAGTCGTAGGAAAGGATAGAAAAGGAGTAGTTGCTGATGTAACTAATTTTATTTTTAAGAATGACGGAAATATTGAACAAATAAACCAAGATGTTATCAATGGTCTTTTTGGGATGCAGCTAGAAGCGTCATTCAAACAAGATAATTTTAGAAAAACTAAATTTGATAATGAACTGAAAACGCTGGCAAAAAAACTGAAGATGGAGATAAAAATCCACTACCAAGAATCTAAAAGATTAAAGAACATTGCAATCTTTGTTAGTAAAGAAACTCACTGTCTTTTAAAACTGTTAGATGCGAAAACTTCTGGGGAAATTAAGGCCAATATCGTTGTCATAATAGGAAGTGAGAACACAACAAGTTCAATTGCAGAAAAATTCAATATTCCATTTTATCACATTGTACATTCACAACAGACAGACGCGGAGAATGAAATACTGGATGTCTTGGATCGCTACAATGTAGATTTGATAGTATTAGGTAGGTACATGAGGATTTTGACTCCAAATTTCGTGTGGCGATATCCTGACAGAATAATTAACATACATCCATCATTACTTCCTGCTTTTCCCGGTGCTTACGCATATGTGCAGGCATATGAAAGAGGTGCCAAGATAGTAGGATGTACTGCCCATTTTGTAACAAAAGACTTGGACCAAGGCCCAATAATATGTCAAGAGTCATTTAGAGTGAGACCGGAAGATAGTGTAAAGTCCATAAGAAGAAGGGGACAGAAACTTGAAGCAGTAACATTGCTTGAAGCAGTAACGCTGTTTCTAGAGGACCGCATAGAAGTAAACTGGGGAAGAGTAGTGGTAAAAGACAAAAAATAGGACCTTGCACTCTGAATCCCAATTACTCTGATAATTTGAGGATTAATTTCATTAGTTTAATAACTCAGTAGAATGTTTGTTATACTAATGTCCTTGTATAATCTCAGTAATTATGAGATAAAGAGAGGAAGCATGAAAATCATAATTCCTTTAGGATCAACCGAACAGCATGGACCGCATCTTCCTATAAGTACGGACACAATAATAGCAGAGTATTTTGCAAATCAACTCACAAAAAAAATACCATCTTATTCCCTTTCTGGTATTCCTTCTGGAGTATCATTTGAACACAAACCATTTTTCAATATTTCTATTAGCAATGATCTACTCTCAGAACTCTTAAGTCAGGTATGCATTTCGTTAGGTGAAAATGGTTTTAATCAAATAATAATACTAAATGGGCATCGGGGTAACTTGGGAGCTGTACAATACGTTCCCCAGAAAGTAGTAAGAATTAATCCAAAAATGAAAGTATTCGGAATCAATTACTGGCAATTAATTGAAAGAGATTTTGATCACGGTGGTTTTGTTGAAACTTCACTAATGTTAGCCATTGCACCAAAACTGGTTCAAATGCAGAAGGCCAAAAGCGGATATTTGAATAAGAAAATACTACATTCTACGTATTCA
>JAICQW010000018.1 GCA_025937665.1 Nitrososphaeraceae archaeon
GCGTCCTTTAAGGTATGAATATGACCTGGATGAACAATATCAAAAACCCCTCCAATCAATACAACTTTTAGTAACCCCCTTCCAATGAAAGTTAATCTGAGTGGATCCGAATTTTCAACAAAGCCATTTCTTATCATATCCTTGATTTTTAGATCAAACAAATCCTCTGATATTGTAGTTCGATTTTTTAGAAATTCTAAGGGTAAAATTTCTGGCTCAAGTGAAGAGATATAGATGGCAGTCAGAATAGCTTTGTCTGAAGGTTCGATCATGAATTTGACAATATTAAAGTAATAATGTCTATTTAGTTCTATTCTCAAAATGTGATGTTCTTTTAACAAGAAACTATTAACTTACTGACATGACATGCTAGTTTGGCGTCCGATCTGCATCGGTCACAGAATGCCAAATTCAACATTCATAGCATGTAAGAGTGGAATCGTAGAGTCAAAACTATGGTCAGATCCGTAATCATTTAGCAAGACTAATATCTAAATAATGTAAACTAAGAAAAACAGTAGATGACAATATCGCAAGTAGGTACATATCCATTGTCAAAGGGCATTAAGATTTCAACTATCAACGGCAAGCAGACAACAAGCGGAACTACCTTGATAAAGCGTGGATTTGCTCATATGCAAAAACATGGTGTAATTATGGATGTAACGAATGTTGAACAAGCTCAAATAGCCGAGGACGCGGGAGCAGTGGCAGTAATGGTTTTGGACAAACTTCCTTTTGATGTGCGACACGCTGGAGGGGTTGCAAGAACTGCTAGCGTAAAAGTAATTCAGGCAGTATTAGATTCAGTGAGCATTCCAATTATGGCTAAATGCAGGATTGGCCATTTCTCCGAAGCCAGTATACTCGAGGAAATAGGAGTTGACATGATCGACGAGAGTGAGGTACTTAGTCCCGCTGATGAAATTAGGCATATCTGGAAGTGGAATTATACCACCCCTTTTGTGAATGGCGCGAAGAATTTGGGAGAAGCTTTACGAAGGATAGAGGAGGGTGCTGCAATGATCAGAACAAAAGGGGAGCCGGGTACGGGGGATGTTTCACAGGCAGTAACTCACATACGTATGGTTAATAATGAAATCAGGAAATTGAAGGGAATTTATGATAATAATGATGATCAAGAACTTATCAAGATTTCAAGAGAAATACAATCCTCTCTTGAAATAGTTAAAGAAACAGGGAGGTTAGGGAGACTTCCTGTCGTAAATTTTGCTGCCGGGGGGATATCCACACCAGCAGATGCCGCTTTACTAATGAATCTTGGTTGTGACGGAATTTTCGTAGGATCAGGAATATTCAAAGCAGAAGATCCACTTGAAAGAGCAAAGGCAGTAGTTATTGCGACTACCTATCATGACGATCCCAAGACAGTTCTTGATGCACAAAAAATGATTGATGAGAAAAAATCAATGCTCGGTCTTGATACAAAGAATTTGGATTTAAGGATGCAAGAGAGAGGACCAACAATATGAATAATGAATTACTAATTGGAGTGTTGGCTCTTCAAGGCGATGTTGAAGAAAATATCAAAGCAGCAACTTATGCTTTGGCAGAGATGAACCAGAAAGGGAAAGTAATCTCTGTTCGTTACCCTGACGAAATTATGAAAATTGATGGTTTGATTATTCCTGGGGGTGAGAGCACTGTAATGGGTTTGCTAATTGCAATAAAGCATGGATTGTTAGATTCGATAAACAAAGTTCTCCAAAAAAGATTACCAATGATGGGAACATGTGCAGGTATGATTGTTTTGGCCAAACAGTCTTATGATAGGGTAATCGGAAACAAGAAACAATTATTGTTAGGCGCATTAGATATTGAGATAGAGAGGAATTCATTTGGAAGACAGTATTATTCATTTGAGTCAAATCTAGAAATATCCGGAATAGGGAACGATTTTAGAGGAATTTTTATTCGCGCACCTTCAGTAATTGCAGCAGGACCACAGGTGCAAATCTTGAGTAAATTTGAGGGAAAAATAGTAGCTGTTCAACAGGAAAACATTATTGGAACTTCCTTTCATCCCGAATTATCTGGTGATAATAGATTGCATAAACTGTTTATTGAGTTAATAGCAAAATGGAAGAAAGCAAATACAAATAATGCGAATTTTAAGAAATAATTATTTCATGCGCATTAAATTAAGTGCAGAACCAGCTTTGAACCACTTTATTTGTGATGAATTATACGAATGCATTAGCGTGATTTCTTCATCGTTAGCGTTACTATGATGAATAACGCCTTTAAGATATTTGCCCTCTTTAAAATTCTGAAGGTCCAAAATGCTTATTCTGTCATCCTCTAATATCCTTTCATAGTCTCCTGGGTTGCCGAATGTGAGGGCTAATACTCCTTGCTTTTTCAAATTGGTTTCATGTATCCTTGCAAAGCTTTTTGCTATCACCGCACAACAGCCCAAATAACGTGGTGTCATTGCAGCATGTTCTCGACTGCTACCTTCTCCGTAGTTATTATCGCCCATTATTATCCATCTCATACCCCTAGCCTTATATTCGCGTGCAATATGGGCCAACAACTCTATTTTTTGGTTTATAGCGTTCTTACCTTTTCCAACTTGATCTTGATGAAAGGAATTAACTGCACCAAGTAGAAGGTTATCGCTTATCTTATCTAAATGACCCCTGTACATCAACCAAGGTCCAGCAGGTGAAATATGATCGGTAGTACACTTTCCATTAATCTTAACTAGAATCGGTGTGTCTTCAAAATCCTTGCCGTCCCATCGAGAAAATGGTTCAAGTTTTTGCAACCTGGAACTATTTGGGTCTATTACTACATCTACAGCTTGATATTCGTGTGTTGGAGGAATGTAAACGTCTTGATTGTACACAAATCCATTTGATGGGATTTCTGGCGCAATATTGGGCGGCACTAGTTTAAATTTAGTACCGTCCATCGCTGTGAGCTCATCTGTTAATGGATTGAATGAAAGTCTGCCTCCTAAGGCTAATGCTATTACCAACTCAGGACTTCCAATAAAATTCATTGTTTCCCTACTACCATCATTACGACCTGGAAAATTTCTATTATAAGATGTTACAATGGTATTGGGTATTCCTTTCTTAAGTTCCGATCTATTCCACTGTCCAATGCATGGACCACATGCGTTTGCCAGTACGTTTGCTCCAATATCTTTTAGTGCATTCATTTGTCCATCCCTCTCAATAGTACCACGAATCATTTCCGATCCTGGAGTAACCTGGAGAGGAACTTTTACTTTAACACCCTTTGATTTGGCTTGGGCAGCAATATCTGATGCTCTTGACATATCTTCGTATGATGAATTTGTACAACTCCCAATCAATGCAACAGAAATTGTATCCAAATAACTATTCCTTTTGACGTCCTTTGCCATTTTGGATATGGGTCTTGCTAGGTCCGGTGTATGGGGGCCCACTATGTATGGCTCAAGGCTAGATAGGTCTATTTCAATCAATTGATCAAAATAATCGAGTGCCTTTTCTCGGTTTTTTAAGATCTCTTCTTCTACCTCTTTATCGATTGTAAAAAAGTCTCTATGTTTGTTTGCTAGTTCCGCAATGCCTTCGCGTCTCGTTGCCCGAAGATAAGTTTCCATTTTTTCATCATAGGAAAATAGGGAGCAAGTTGCCCCGATTTCTGCACCCATATTGGTAATGGTCGCCTTTCCAGTACAGCTGATGGTCCTTGCACCAGGACCAAAATATTCTATGATTGCATTTGTTCCTCCATAAACAGTAAGTTTGGATGCCACGTAAAGAATAATGTCCTTTGGTGACGCCCATCCATTTAGTTTACCAGTTAGGAATACTCCTATGCGTTTTGGGTAAAGGATCTCCCATGACATTCCTGTCATTACTTCGGCAGCATCCAGTCCGCCAACTCCTATTGCAATCATCCCAAGTCCACCAGCATTAGGTGTATGCGAATCAGTACCTATCAGCAATCCTCCTGGAAAAGCATAATTTTCAAGTACAACTTGGTGAATTATACCGGAACCTGGTTTCCAGAATCCAATTCCATATTTTCTTGAAGCTGATTCAAGAAACTTGTATACTTCATTGTTTTCATAAAGAGCTAACTTGGTGTCTGACTCGCTACCAGTTCTTGCCTGAATAAGATGATCGCAATGAACTGTAGTCGGAACGACCACGCTATTGAGACCTGATTGCATAAATTGCAGTAATGTCATTTGACCTGTCACGTCCTGCAATGCAACTCTGTCTGGATCAAGAAAAACGTAATCTAGTCCTGATCTGATTTCTTTACTTATATCTGAAGCATGAATGTGACCAACAAGAATTTTTTCCGATGCGGTGAGACCCCTGCCCAGGATTTTTTGATACTTGATACTCTTGTCTTTTAGCTTCGCGTAAGTTGTAGAAATTATGTCCAGAGATCCACCTGACTCCATATACTAGTGATACTTTATTTCATATTTAATTATTCATAATTACTTCTTGAAAAGGTAGTAGTTGAAGAGATGACATACAACTTTTTCTTCGTGTTGAAATTATAACTCCGTTAACTATGTGATAACAATCATTGTGTGATAGCCTATCAATAATTATGGTTAATAACATCACATGGATGTTCTGTTTATGGATATCAACAATATTAATTACTCGATTAATTAATATAGGTTTATTCGATTTGAAGGAAGACTAATCGACAAGAAACAAAATTAATTCATCAAAAACTAAGATATTGATATTTGAATGCGGGAGGTGGGATTTGAACCCACGAACCCCTGAAGGACAGGATCCCCAATTTATAAGATCTTAAGTCCTGCGTTTCCAAATCTTAGTTATTTGGCCAGGCTCTACAACCCCCGCGTGAACCAATCAGATTTGATAAGGAGATGGTAATTAAACGTTTTAGATAACGGTCATGCGATTGGAATTCTAATCTTTTAGAAGAGAAATCGACGTATGAGGAAAAAGTCAAACTGAAGGTCTTAATACAATAGAAACCGAATTCTTGTCTGCTGAACAAAAAACTATTTTCTTGACTATACTGCCATAATCCCTAGGCATATTTTACATCCCGGACATGAGTACACAGCGTAATGAAACTGGTTTCCTGTGTTTTCTTGACCGATGTGGAATTCCATCTCCGGATTGGAAATCTCTTTTTTACATTCAGGACACTTGACCATGTTAATAAATAGATTCTATTGCTAAAAAATCTAATGGTACACGAATAGAATTCTAGAATTTCTAATACTATTTTTACAGCATCAACAGATTATTGATTTCATGATTCTAGCGATTTTATTACTTGTTTTTCAAGGTACATACAATATAAAACCTACATTTGTTGAGCATATGATTTAGATTTAGATTTTGGTTTTGGCTTTTTAGTCTTCTTTACACCGGCACTTACCTTATCTTTTACGTCCACTTTTTGGGTCTGTTTTAATCCTTTTTGCTTATGACCGCAAATATCGCATTCATAATCCCTAATGCCAGTTTCTCTAAATTGGTCCTTTGGTTCTGTGCTAACTCTAGTCGTTACCAAAGGATATAGATGACCCATTTTGCATTTAGGACATAACTCTAATCCGGACACAGAATTATTAAACGTGAGGTTGGTATTAAATATTAAACAAAACTTTTTCTCCGTTGAACAATTCTTTTTATTTAATATAATACATAAAGTTTGTCGGTGTAGGAGGTATATAGAAAACGAGCATTAAAAAAAAGGTATTGTTAATAGTAATAGCCTTTTTCACAATAATTGGAATTCTTTTCGCCGTTCTAATGGGTACGTATTATTACATAAGTCATAGAATGCAGAAAGAAATTGGCGAATGATATCTAGGTCGGATAGCCCAAATCTTTCTATCGAGAGAAAAATGTAAGTTATTGATTTAACTACTTGCCATGTTTCATTGTAAGTGGCCCATCAGGTTATTGTTTCTTCTTCAGAGACTTTAAAGTTAATTTTTTATTAGGTTTCCTACTATCTTCTTTCAATATGGCATGGACTTTCTGCGATATCATCATGCTTTTGAACCTGTTTACATTTTTTTTCAGTTTCAAAACAAGGATGACCTTCGCCGACTTTATCGTAACAGAAAAGTTTCACCGCATTCACAAAACCGATAATGGTTGCTGAGGACAGGAATACAGAGGCTATTAGTGATAAGCCAAGTAAGAACATATTATATTCTGCACTTTATCGGTTAATAATATTCAAGAACTCCCTCCCCACGACAACCCTTTTATTTTAAATCATCATTAGCAGAATTAATGATATGAGTGTAGATCAGATATTACAGCAAGAGATTAAAGATTCTGAACTTAGTCTTTCTCGTACACATGAAGAATCGGTCCACAAAAGAGATCTTAAAAAAAGGATTGAATTAATAAATTGGGTTCTTCAAAATATGAAAAATCCTAACGTGGAAATTTGTAGTTTAATTGAATACAGGATGAAAGAAACTATACAGGAAATAAAGAAGAAAGATTCTATATTTGAATCTGATATTTTGGATAGCGAGTTACGAATTTTAGATTGGATATTCTATCAAGTGTGTAAAGATCAACAAAAAAAATTGGCCACACTGTGATTACATCGGATCAAGTAATTATCTTGCGCTGAAATCCGGACATCTACATTTTAGACATGGATATTTTATTTCCGTTCCTAACAAATGCGGATGGTCCTGCCTATCATGACCGCAAACGCACAAGTCAGTACTCGATTCCACAAGCATCTAAACACAAAATAATTTATTATCTTATCCGTCCCAGGAGTTGTTAAGAGGTTATGGCCAAAGACGCTCACAGTCATTAGTCTGGGTATCGCCTTCTGATGCATTAAAGTGAATGATTTGATCATTGCCACGACCACATCGAAAAGAATCTTCCCCTGGAGAGCCATATAGAATATCATCACCTGAACCGCCTATCAGTTGATCATCGCCCGAGCCGCCATGTAAGCCATCGCTATCAGCACCACCGCTTAATTGATCATCACCTCCAAGACCATACATCAAGTTACGCTCAGAATCTCCTTTCATATTATCATCTTCTTCTGTACCACTACATGTATCCAAAGAAGGACCGGCAGGATCGCATGATATGACGGCTGCATTTACAATAGGAGGATTCAGGATTTTAAGAATAGATAATTGAATGAATAACGTACAAAAGAGAATTATTGTCAACGTCAGTACTTTTAACTTCTGCATAGAGTTCAACTTTCTGTTCATCTGATTACTATGAAGAACTTGAACCAAGAAAATTAATTAAACTTACCCGGCTTTCTCTCATCATTTTAAAACAAAAATTTTTTATGACATTAACCAATTATAATTATACGTCTCGACCCTGATGGGAGGACAACTTGCGCTCGGCATGATCGTACCTCGGCATGATTGTACCATTTCATACCTCCCATCAGATTTTAACCATTATTAATCAAGTTGGCGTACCTAGATAATGAGGCTACATGAGGCTACATGACGTCTGACTAAATCTGGATACAAAAAACATGAGCATGTTCCGATGGTTCTAGATGTCACAACGATTTGTGTCTCTGTCGGGGTATAGAACAACATTCTTGCAGTATAGCTCGGATCTCTAAGATCCGGGATCGAACGATTTTTCTATTTATGGATTTTACTCCTTAATTAGATTTCAGCACGCTGAAAAAACCTTAGATGTAGCAATGCTATCTAGTAAATCATTTTAGAAATCAGATGCTTGTAATAAACAAAGGCCACTCTGCGAAAAAAATATATAATGTAATAGCCATTACATAATGTCAGGTGAATATGTCATGTGGAGAAATCCATTGAATCATACAAACCGGATTTTTGAAGAACTGGACAGGGAGTTTTCAGATGCTGAGCAGATGCTAGATCGCATGTTCCGCACAGTTAAGCAGCCAATGCACAATCTCGAAACATTTCCGTATTATTACGGATACCAAATAACAGTCGGTCCTGACGGAAAGCCGAGGATAAGGGAATTTGGAAACGCAATACCAGGATCGAGGGGTCTGATGCAACAGAGTGCAGTACGTCAACCACTTGTCGATACCTCTTATGAGGAAAAAGACAACTCACTAACTATAACAGCAGAAATGCCTGGAATAACAAAGCAAGACATCAAGCTTGAAGTTGCGGATGGGCTAGTAACAATCCACGCTGAAAAAGGCGACAAAAAGTATCATACAGAAATACCCGTTGAGGATGAACTAGATCAGGATACAGCAAAGGCCACATATACAAACGGTATATTGGAATTGAAAATAAAGTCAAAGAGATCCCCAAAGCCTAAAGCAAGAGAAATAAAGATCGATTAGAAATGTCCAGTACTTTTTTTTGAGCTGAATATATGTGGACAGTAACAAAATTAGTGATATAACTCTAAGAGTGGCGGAATCGGACCCTAAATTTGTCGGCAGAGGTATAGCACATGTAGATCCTGAGATAATAGAAGAGATGAATCTAAAGACTGGCGACGTGTTGCAAGTTGCAGGTAACAGAAGAAAGACCCATGTTCTGCTATGGTCAGGTCAGACTTCAGATACTGGTAGAAAAGTAATTAGAATAGACGGTTATACAAGAAATAATTTAGGCGTTGGTATAGACGACAATGTCAGCATAAAAAAAGTCACTCCTCCGAAATTAGAACAAATAGTATTATCTCCAACGGAGGACCTAAATGTCGTTGGTCTGGAAGAATACTTGCCTGATTTATTAGAAGGTCGCGTAGTTACAAAAGGAGATATTATACCTGTTAACATGATGGGGCACAAGATAGGGTTTGTGGTAACCACAATAATTCCTACTAATGGAGCTGGCATAATCGCAACCAGTACAGACTTTGCGATTGGCTCTGTACCAAAAACCGGAAACAAAGCAATTCCGAGGGTTAACTACGAGGATATAGGAGGACTGAGACATGAAATCCAAAAAGTCCGTGAGATGATAGAGCTTCCTATGCGTCACCCAGAAATTTTTGACAGAATTGGAATAGAGGCACCCGGAGGGGTTCTATTATTTGGACCGCCTGGTACCGGAAAAACATTACTGGCCAAGGCCGTGGCTAACGAAACAAACGCAAACTTTTATTCAATCGGAGGACCGGAAATAATGAGTAAATTCTATGGTGAAAGCGAAGAACGACTGCGAGAAACCTTCAAGCAGGCACAGGAGAACGCTCCCAGCATTATATTTATTGATGAAATAGATTCGATAGCACCCAAGAGAGAGGAAGTGTCAGGTGATGTAGAAAAAAGAGTGGTATCACAGTTACTAACGATCATGGACGGTCTTGAATCCCGAGGAAAAGTTGTCGTCATTGGCGCTACCAACAGGCCTGATGCGCTAGACCCTGCGTTGAGACGTCCTGGACGATTTGATAGGGAAATCGAAATCGGAATCCCTGACCAGAAAGGGCGACAGGAAATACTGGAAATCCACACAAGAGGAATGCCTCTCACTGAAGAGGTCAAACTAAGCTCTATAGCAAAAGTAACACATGGTTTTGTAGGAGCAGACCTTGAAGCCGTCTGTAGGGAAGCAGCCATGAAATCTTTGAGAAATGTATTGCCAGAAATCAATCTAGAAGAATCCAAAATTCCAGTAGAGACTCTAAATAAAATAAAAATAAAGTCGCAGGATTTTGAAACTGCATTAAAAGAAGTACAGCCTTCTGCCCTTAGAGAGGTATATGTTCAAAGTCCGAATGTCAAATGGACGGAAATTGGAGGGTTGGAATCGATAAAAGAAGAACTCAGAGAGGCTATTGAATGGCCATTGAAACATTCTGATCTATTTACTGAAGCAGACGTTGTTCCTCCAAAAGGGATACTTTTGTACGGGCCTCCTGGAACTGGTAAGACTTTGATTGCTAAAGCTGTTGCAACAAATTCCGATGCCAATTTTATCAGTATTAAAGGACCCGAGTTACTCTCAAAATGGGTCGGTGAATCAGAAAAAGGTATAAGAGAAGTATTTAGGAAGGCTCGGCAAGCTAGTCCATGCGTGGTCTTCTTTGATGAACTCGATTCAGTTGCACCGAGGAGGTCTTCGAGTGGCTCTGGCGATTCTCATGTTGGGGACAGACTCGTAAGTCAGTTGCTTACTGAAATGGATGGCCTTCAAGACTTAAAGGGGGTGGTTGTAATTGGTGCAACAAATAGACCTGATATAATCGATGAAGCCTTGTTGAGACCTGGCAGATTTGATCGAATTTTGGAAATACCTTTACCTGACAACGATTCTATAGAAGAGATACTAAAGATACATATGGTTAGAAAGCCAATTGATAAATCCCTCGATCAGAACAAACTTGTGGAACTATGTAAAGGACTTTCAGGAGCAGATATTGCTGCTTTGGTAAATGCAGCAGCCTTGTCTGCAATTAAGGAACACGTCATAACCAATAGAAGTGAACACATTACAGAAAGGAAAGAGTTGCTGTATGCTGACGAAAGTCAGACAGTATCTCAAAAGGTGCCCCTGAATATTACAATGAAAAATTTTGAAGCTGCATTCAAGAAGATAAAGCCAAATCTTAAACATACAACCACAAAGACTTAAGAGGTAAATTGTTATGTCCAAACGGTCGATGACTGACTTCTTGCAGGAGAGTCAAATAACAAAGACCATTCCTAGTAGGGTGGACTATAATTACTTTAATTACTGCTCTGTCTGTGAGCTAAAGTACCCAAAACAAATTTTTCGTTGTAAGGAATGCCGACAAAAAGTCAGGACCAAACCGTGGCACCGTTCAAAAATTGTACGATTTAAAAGAATATGAATCTTGGATGAGCGTCAATGATTTGCAGAGGAATATGTTACCAATACAAGGCTTCTCGGTCAACTGATAAATTTTATTATCTTAATGGACGCAAAAGATGCACAGAATGTGAGGTATTTATAAACTGGAGTAAAATGTACTGCCCATGTTGTAAAGGCAAATTGCGTACGAAGCCAAGAAACATACGAGCAAGGAAAAAAAGAATATGGACGAAGTTAAACAGAAAATGACTAATCCTCCACCCTCCAAGCCAAGAACTATTAACACTCAGATATTCCAAAGATTAAAAATGTCAGGAGTAAAAGTCGGCCAAATAAATATGTGCGACAGTTGTACGAAAGACAAAAAAATATTTTTCATAGGCAAGCTTAAACAAGACAACAGACCAGAACGAACAACATTCCTCTGTAATGACTGTTTTAACAATCAATGTTTCTGTACCATATGTTGGAAAAAAACGACCTATTCCTCTTATGAAAGACATTTGATAGATAAGCATACAAATAAGCAAATGGCCAACCAACAACTCAATGAAAAAGTTCATTCCGATCATTTCTGATATATTTTCACTTTAGATGGATCTAATAACTAATAAGAGTTAAGGGCCAACAATCGCTATTTTCTGTGGTAACGTATATAGATTAGAACATAAAAAAAATATAAATATCGTTACCTATATTAATTAAATATAGGTGAAACTGTATGTCGGTACAACAACAAATACCTTTAGTACTTTTAAGAGAGGGTACCACAGAGACAAAAGACAAGGATGCGCAGAGGAATAATATAACAGCAGCCAAATTGGTCGCAGAGATGGTACGTTCGAGTCTTGGCCCTAGAGGTATGGACAAGATGTTAGTTGATCCTCTTGGCGATGTTACCATTACCAATGATGGTGCGACCATTCTAAAGGAGATTGATGTCCAACATCCTGCTGCCAAGATGATGGTTGAAGTTTCAAAGTCAGTGGATAACGAAGTAGGGGACGGCACCACTTCATCAGTCGTGATGGCCGGCTCTCTTTTGGAGAAAGCTGAAGAGCTCTTGGACAGAGAAGTGCATCCGAGTATCATTGTAGACGGGTATAAAAAATGTTCTTCAAAGGCTAACGAAATCTTACATGATATATCAACGACCGTGAATCCTGATGACAAAGAAATCTTAAATAAAATTTCAGAGACTTCTATGTCGTCTAAAATGGTTTCGGCAAATTCAAAACAATTGTCACAAATAGTTGTGGAATCAATCCTGGCGGCTGCAGAACAAACTGAGGGGAAAATTAGGGTAGATATAGACAACATAAAAGTGGATAAGAAACCTGGTGGTTCAATCAACAATACTTCATTGATAAGGGGGGTGATATTAGACAAGGAAGTGGTGCATGCCGGTATGCCTAAGCAAATAAATGAAGCCAGGATCGCTCTGATTAATTCGCCCTTGGAAATAGAGAAGACTGAATTTGATGCTAAAATTAGTATCAGCTCTCCCAACCAAATGAAATCATTTCTGGATGAAGAGAACAATCTTCTCAAAAATATGGTTGACAAGGTTGTTTCTACGGGGGCAAATGTAGTCATATGTCAAAAAGGCATTGATGATATCGCTCAGCATTATCTTGCCAAGGCGGATATTTTAGCAGTTAGGAGAGCCAAGGAAAGTGACATGGCCAAGCTTGCAAGGGCCAGTGGAGCCAGGATTGTAACGAATATTGATGAACTGGCGGAAACCGATCTTGGTTATTCTAGGCTTGTTGAGGAAAGAAAGGTGGAGAACGATAAGTGGGTATTCATTGAACAGTGTAAGAATCCTAAAGCAGTATCGATACTAGTGCGAGGAGGATCTCAGAGAGTGGTAGATGAGGCAGAGAGATCTATACATGATGCATTAATGTGCGTTAAAGATGTAATAGAATATCCATATATAATAGTCGGAGGTGGAGCACCAGAAGCTACGCTTGCCCTCAAATTAAGAGAGTGGGCTGCATCGCTACCCGGGCGGGAACAATTGGCCGCAGAAAAGTTTGCTGATGCCTTGGAATCTATACCATTGACACTTGCAAGAAATGCTGGTATGGATGTTATCGACACCCAAGTACGTCTACGCTCTAAAACTTCAAGCGCACAAAAACCGAAATTCGGTATAGACGTCATAAACGGTCAGATAGCTGACATGACTTCAAGACACGTGTATGAACCATTAATCGTAAAGAAAACTGTATTAAATGCGGCGACAGAAACTGCGTCTATGATACTAAGGATCGATAACGTAATTGCTGCGTCCAATTCCAAAAATGCTCCAAATCCGGGTGGAATGCCACCGGGAGGAGCTATGCCAAGTGGTATGGGAGATTACTAAAAGTTTATCATTTTCTATTTTTATACTTGGATTATTGATGTATTCATTTTCTATTTTTTATACTTGGATTATTGATGTATATCATGGAATAACTTTTGTCAACAGCTGACGCTCATTAGATCAGCGTTACCTATGTTAAAGATAAATAATCATTAGTGGTTAATCACAAATCTCTGGGTCTTACCTGTGACTGTATAAATTCAATTATCTGATCCAATGTCGTGCCCGGTCCAAACTTGCCCTTTATACCTTGTCTTTCCAAAGTTCTTTTGTCCCTTTGTGGAATTATGCCTCCACCAATGACCATTATATTATTTGCTCTTTTTTTTCAAGTAAATGTTTTACTTTTGGGAAAAGTTGTAGATGCGCCCCATTTAAGAGACTCAAAGCCACGACGTCGACGTCCTCTTCTATCGCTATGTTCACCACCTTTTCGGGAGTACAAAAGAGACCCGAATAAATCACCTCCATACCCGCATCTCTCAACGCTCTACAAATGATGAGAGCATCGCGGTCATGTCCGTATAAGCCTAGTTTTGATACCATAACTTTTATCGGCCTTTTAACCCGTTCTCTTTTTGCAGACAAATTTCAGTAGGGACTCTAGAGATTACTCTCGTTTATTTCAAAAGAAAATTTTATTAGATTTGCTAATTTGGACGAAATCAGGTCTGGTGTGATTTGGTTCTTTTGATATTCTATTGAAAAGGTCGTTTTCCCTGTTACGGTCTCCAATATTTTTCCTCCCTCTAATGTAAATTTGATACTCGGATAAATACCGAGGGGCGATATCAAATTTAACTCGCTTAGTACAAAAGCAATGCTTGGATTAGGGATAGTTGGTGAATCAATTTTTGGTTGCCTAATTATATCTGAATATATTCCCTTTTTTCGCAAATACCTTTGATAGTCACGCATTAGAGGAATAATCAAATCATCACGTATATCCTTAAATTCATTAAATTCTTCTTTTATCCTTTGGTCTGTTTTTTTATATCGCTCCAGTTTTCCTTCCTTTTCTAGTTTGTAAAACAAAGGATCTAACTCTTTTTCGATATCGACCATTTACTTCTATAATGTATTTTCTAATTTATAATTATTCATGTTCATAATATATGATTAGAAATAAATAAATTCATGTATTAACTTGAAACTGAATTGTTTCTGTATTTTATTATATAAAAATAGTCTTAAACACTCAGATCAATAAGTTATGCAAACTTCATTTCCCATAAACTAAATTTTAAATCATCACAAAAGCGACTTTTATATTTTTCCAGGATAACTTATGTTCTTAAATAAATATCAAAAGATTCAGTTAATTTTTTATTGCCGACTCTTTCTTAATATACATTGGAAGTAGCTTTGAATAATATATCACCTAACTCCATAATGGTAAAGTCGAGTAACAAACTTTACACAAGCTTAAGCAGTATAACTATGACGTGCCTAATTTTATTCGGGATGATAACGGTTTCTTTTCCCTTACCTGGAATTAATGCGACAGTTTTGGATATAAACCAAGGCAGAGATCTTTCCCTTCCGGAATTATTTGGTTTGGTCAACCAGTCTGTAGTTCAGATATCCGGTACCACCGAAAGCAACGTGAATCAAGGGCTTAGATTGGGATCCGGTTTCGTTTATGATAATCGCGGGCATGTTATTACAAACTTTCATGTAGTAAATGGCGAGAATGAATTTCTCGTTACTTTTTCGGACGGTTCAATATACCCAGGACAGGTAGTAGGAACTGATGCCTTCAGTGACCTCGCAGTTGTTAATGTTAGTTCGGTTCCCCAGGAAAAATTAAAACCCTTGGCTATGGGTAATTCTTCGAAATTAGCAGTAGGCGAACAAGTGGCGGCGGTGGGAAATCCATTCGGTTTGTCTGGTTCAATGACGGAAGGTATTATCAGCGCTTTGGGAAGACAATTACCTTCGACACAAGAGCCAGCATTTGGAAGCGAACTTGCACTAGAGTCTTCGTTTTCCATACCCGATATTATACAAACTGATGCTGCAATTAATCCCGGCAATTCGGGAGGTCCGCTGTTGAATATGAGGGGAGAGGTAATAGGAATAAACTCTGCCATATTCTCTAATACGGGGGTATACGCGGGAGTAGGATTTGCTATACCCTCCAATACTGTTCAAAAAGTTGCCTCCGCTTTAATTAAAAATGGTACTTACGATCATCCGTGGATTGGCATACAGGGAGTCGATATAACCCCCGCAATCTCCGAAGCTATGAATCTCAATCTTAATCAGTCCAGGGGATTTCTGATAACAGAGGTAAATGAGAACGGTCCAGCAGACACGGCCGGAATACAGGGTGGTAACGATAATGCCACCTTGGATGGGAGTGATATAAAGTTGGGAGGAGATATAATCACAGCGATTAATGGAAAACCCGTTACGAAAATTGATGATCTCATCAAATATCTTGAGCGTCAGTCAAAGGTGGGCGATCAAGTCTCTTTGGAAATAATACGCGATGGTGCATCTATAGATAAAGTTGTTGTGCTAGGAAAAAGACCGGCCTCGGATACTATATTTCAGATTGGTAACAAGCAATTATCACTAGGAATAACCGGCGTAAATGTTACTCCTATGATTGCGGAAGCGATGAACCTGACTGAATCAAAAGGATTTTTGGTGGCCACTGTCAAAGCAAACGGACCTGCCGACAAAGCTGGAATTCAAGGGGGATTCAAAATTGAAACTCTGAACAATACTCAATACACTCTTGGCGGTGATGTTATAGTCCAAATTGACAATAAAACTATCGATACTATAGAAAATATCAAAGATCACATTAACAGCAAAAAAGAAGGTGATGTAGTTAACGTAAAAATCCTTCGAAATGGTGAAATTAGATTTTTCAATGTAAAATTAGAAATGGTTGACATGCCGAAGGATTTAGCGCCCTTCAGTGAACTCAACCCTTTTAATAGAAATGACCGACAAGGGCCATTACAGGATTTCAAAGACCAATGCCTGGAGAGATTCAGTGAAATTATATGCGATTTTCTTTCGCCCTAGTTTTTCCGAGATTAAAGAATTCATACTATTCGGGAAGCCTCATATAAAATAATAGTGAGCATTATGGGTGATATAGAAAACGAACTTGATTCAGTATTAGATCGCTACCAGAAAAAGCAAGTGGAAACTAGAAAAAAGGAATTAAAAGACCAGCAATCCTACGTGGGGACTGAGAATGAATTCAAAGATTCGTTTAATACTATCGTTAGACCGGCGATGACAGAAATGGCAAGATATCTTGATACAAGGGGTAAAGAATTTAGAGGTTCTTATGTAAAAATTAGTCCACATTTAGCAAAAATAGCGCTTATCATTAACGCCTATAGGTTACAGCAAGGAAGTAAATGGGCCGAAAGTGAATTTTCCAGACATGGCGACAAGCTGAAAATAGTAACGAAAAATGATAGCGGCGTGACTTCTGATGCACTATTCGAGAAATCAGTTTTAAAGCCGCATTTTGTAAGAAGAATGTTGATAGACTTTGTGAAATCGTACTATAGCACCTGACGAAAACGAGAATTGAGGAAATACATCAAAAAGGTGTTGCGTGCGTCCCTAGTTATTCATGAATATTTTGACCTACTAGTTTTTCGTTCTATTGGTTAGTTATGATATAATGAGGAATTAGTCGGTTTTTCTGAAGGCTCTGCGTATATGTCGAATTACGAACACTACTAAAAAGCTTTAAACCTTTAATCTTATAATCAAGATGATCAAAAGATCCAACAAGCTTTATTTTAGGTCTTGAAAACTGTTTTCTTAAGCATATACAATTTAAAACCCTAGATTTGTTGTATGACTAGTTTTCAACATGCCTTGGTAGCTCAGCCTGGTAGAGCGTTGCCTTGGTAAGGCAAAGGTCCCGGGTCCAAATCCCGGCCAAGGCTTTATTTTTTATTATCACATTGATTTCTAAATATTGATAGATCAAAGAATAATTTCATATTCTAGTCAGAAATTGTAAAACAATTTTCGAACTACATCTAGACATTAACTTACGAACATAGCCTGCCGATGTAAACTATCGCTTTTCTTGTTTATGCGAATGTAGATTCCTTAGTTTTTCATGTAATTGGTTTATTGATAATGTGAGCCCAATTTCCTTTGCGTA
>JAICQW010000275.1 GCA_025937665.1 Nitrososphaeraceae archaeon
AAATATTGGATATGCTATGTAAGATGTTATTACTAAAAACAAAAACAGATTAAGAAATAACACCATACAATTGAGCTATTTGCTGCTATTGAGGTGTCATAGAGTATGAGACAGAGTACTCATAAGTGATTTTTATTGATAATAATAATAAAAACTAACTTTGGTTCAATAGGTTATATATGTTATATTTATATAAAGCGCTTTGTGTGTTTTATGTTTTATGTTTGCAAGTTAGTCCTATAGTGATTAATTGTTAGCAGTAGTTCTTACTACTCAATTACCTTTATGAAATAAACCCTTTCCTCTTCGGGCTCTTCATGAGGACCTCTTACGTTTGAAAATTTTAAAATGGTTGAACCCGTATTCAATGCTTCAAAGTTAAATATCTCTAATGTAGGCCCTCCTATAATTTTTGGGTCAGCTGATTGAAAGGCATGATCAATATATGTGATAACCGTAGTGTTAGAATTATCGGTAATATTCCATCTATAGCCCATGGTAGCAAATGATTTAAGACCAATGCTAAAGGTTTGACCTTTCTTATATCTTAGTTCTTCAGGATTGCTTTCAACCGTGGAATCTTTCATAATACTACCATTATTTTTTTCATATATAGTGTTATTTGAAATAATATTATTTTGTAATATGGTTAGCCATTTTTCCAAATAATCTGTTACTTCTGTTAAAGCATAGGTACTATGAAAAGAAAAAGAACTTAAAAGAACAACCACAATCAAATATTTTAATAGCATTAACGGCAACAATGTGTCTGACACATATATTTAGTTGTGTTATATTTCATTATAATTTCGTTAACAGACAGAGTTGCCAGAATGTTGATATACTTCTTATTAGTCACGGAAATATGGTAGAAATAAATAGAATTGCAGGTCTTGGATGGATTCCTGACCGTTTTAGCTTCAGGGACTATAGTGTAGAGAACGAAAAAATAAAGGATATGATAGCAAAGATTCCTGGGATAAAAGGTTCTTTGAAGGCCGGATCAGATAAAAAACTTTCACTAGAGGCAACCACCGATCGTCGAAATGAATTTACTCCAATAAGAAGTCAAGGTTTTCTGGGTTCATGTACGGCATTTGCCGCTGCTGGATTAATCCAGTATATGCAAAAAAAAGCATTTGGCAGTTATACTGAAGTGTCCCCTAGGTTTATTTATAAAGCAACTCGAAATTTACTTCATTGGGTAGGAGATACAGGTGCCTTTCTCAGAACAGCAATGGGGACATTAACAGTTTTTGGTGCACCCCCAGAAGAGTTCTGGAGATATAATGGTGCAAGAGAGGATAGTAACCCAGAGTTCGATATAGAACCCACTGCCTTTTGTTATGCTTTTGGTCAAAGTTACCAAGCAATAAAATACGTACGTCTTGACCAGCCAAATATGTCTACTTCTCAATTATTGGAGACCATAAAGAACAATATATCAATTGGCCTTCCCTCTATGTTCGGTTTTACATGTTATGAATCATTGGATCAATCTTGGTCAAATGGTGGAAAGATTCCATTTCCTAGTCCACAAGAAAGCATTATTGGCGGTCACGCAATTGTAATAGCAGGATATGATGATAATAAAGAAATAAGGAATACTGGTGCTGATAAACCAACCGTAGGAGCGTTTCTCATTAGAAATTCTTGGGGCACAGATTGGGGAGAAAGTGGATATGGGTGGATTCCATATGAGTATGTGAATAGTGGAGAAGCCAATGACTTTTGGATTGTTTTATCCTCCGAGTGGGTAGATCATATTCCATTTAGAAGATAGATAGATAGATGGGCTGTGAACCCCTCTCCTAGCAAGGATCAAATCCCTGGGCGGGATTCTATCCCTTCTGCTAAAGCGGTTCGGTTATTTTGTTATTATTTCAAATTGATAAAAGACTACTATAAGCAATATTGTCAACCTGTCTCAAAAGATACTCCCTCATTATTCTTTATTTTTGTTGCAACACATCTAATAAGCAATTTCTCCCTATTCTTTAACTTTAAAGGACTCGATCATTCTTTCTATCGTTGGCAAGTAACCTGAGAATTTATCAGGTTCTGCCTTGTATGTAATCAAAACTGCTTTATTACCAATTACTGTCCAAATTTGCATAGCCTTACGTTCAACTTCCTCATTGTCTATAGCGCTAAACACTATTTTATGAGCAGGTTTGCCTGCAATAGTAGTCGATGTCGATTCTAAAACATTCAGATCTGGATTACTTTTTTTTAAATCTGACATT
>JAICQW010000015.1 GCA_025937665.1 Nitrososphaeraceae archaeon
GAGAGCATTCATCAACATGGCATTCGATCCCCGTACTGTCACAGAACAAACAATTGAGGAGTTTATAGACAGAATGAAACTTCCAAATGCAAAGTATGCTTTCATGTCCACCATGTTAGGAATAAGAAACACTGCAAATCTGTCCTCTAGACTTGGCAAAATACTCTCACCAACAATTATTGTTTGGGGTGAGCAAGATGAAATGATTCCGGTCAAATATGCCGAAGATTATAGGAATATTCCTAATTCTAATTTGCAAATAATCCCGAAATGCGGTCATACACCTTTTACTGAAAAACCAGAAGCATTTTCAAAAATAGCTATTGATTTCTTAAGATTCAATAATATTAAATAAACGCCCATTCAAAATTACATGTATGTCCGATAAGCCGGAAGCTAATGACGATATGGAGTCGTACAAGAAAGCAATAGATGGCACAACTCAGGCACAGCAAGATTTCTTGAAGAAATTTTCAAACCTGCAAGTGGATGCAATGCAGAACTTCTTTTCAATGCTGCAGGGCTTGACCTTTTATCATGCAATGTTCAAGACTACTATCCAGAGTGGAGGGAGAATATCAATTCCAGAAGCAGAAAGACAGGCTTTGAAAATTGAAGATGGAGATCTTGTTCAAGTCATTGTAATTCCAATTGAAAGAAAACATAAGAATAATTCTGTCAAGTGATCTAGAAGTAGGTTGTTAGTTTATTAGTTCAGTTTTAGGAAATTAGAGCTAAATCAATAGGATTGACCCCTTTTTAGTTCGAACGGGTCTTAAGCCACTGTCCAACTTTTGGTAATACGTTATTTTGAGAATAGCTACTGGCAATCAAACCTACGTGACCTGTGTGGAAACGGATTAGTCGTTTATCCTCGCTGGAGACTACCTCATTTAGTGGAACGCTGCATTCTGGAGAAACAAGATGATCTTCTTCTGCAACAATATTTAGAAGCGGTACGTTAATTTTCTTGAGGTCAATTGTGTCTTTCCCTAATTTAAATTGGTTCTTAAATAACAGGTTATTCTTATAGATATCATTTATCCACTGTTTTATTGTTTCACCAGCTATGGGCGGTGTGTCATACAACCATTTTTCTATACGTAAAAAATTCTGAACAAAGGATTCATTCTCTATATTTTCAACCAGATTGAAGTATTTGTTAACACCCTGTTTGAAGGGTTTTAAGATGGAGTAACATTCATAAAGTTTTTCTGGAGGCAAGATTCCTATTGTAGATACCAGTTTATCAATATCCATTTCCCTGGAAATGTTAGCAATGACAGTTGAATCTTTGCTGGTGTCAATGACAGGAGCTATTGTGACCAAATTCTTGATTTTTTCTTCGTGCAATGCAGTATACATGGCAGACATTGACGATCCCATACAATATCCGTGAAGAGTTATTTTTTCTGCAGAATTATTATTCTGAACTATTTCAACGCAATCATCAATATAGGAATTAACATAATCATCAAATGAGACAAACTTGTCCACCCTAGTCGGGGATTTCCAATCTAGTAGATAAATATCAAAACCTTGTGTTAAAAGATGACGAATCCAGCTTTTGTTTGGCTGTAGATCTAATACGTATGATCTATTGATTAACGCATAAACAACTAGGATAGGAGTTGGAGAGACCTTTTTTACTAAACTGCGGTAATGTAAAAGTCTGAATAATCTTGTTTCATACACGATATCATTTGGAGTATCCCCAACAGAGATATGATTACCTCTTGACAGTAACTCTATCGTTTTTGCTATCTTTGAGCAATCAATTTGATTCCGATTTTGGGTAGTTTTATCCTGGATTGTCATTTATATCATAACAATAGCTTATTTTCTTACTGGTTTTTCATAACCGTTTTTAATATTTCTTAAAGTCTTTTTCATTTCTTGAAGATCTTTTAGAACTTGATCCAATTCTGACCTAGTCGGGATGTTTAGTAAATTAAGGTTTTTTTCAACTATTTTATTAATGTAATTTATAAAATCGAGTTGTTTTGAATATACTTCATTATATGCCACAGAAAATTCTTTTGATGAAAATAGGGCACTATAGGCCTCTTCAAACGCATCAATTACCAGCAGCCTAAATCTCTCGGAATCAGGATTATTCATTTTAGAATCGGATCTGGATTTCAAAAGGACATTTCCAATTGCTTGGAATTGGGTTCTTGACATTTGTAACCAATAATTTGACATGTACTTCTGTAGGTCCATCAGAATTTGATTTAACTCTACGATATCTTGCACATATTCGTTGTAATCCTTTGTCAATGCACCAAAGATGCCTAGAGTAGGAAAATTTTGTAATTTCTTCCATTTTTCAAAAATATCATATTTTGTGAAATCGTTCAAAGTATTATTTTCATCGTTCATTATCTTTTTACCTATTTAGTAATTTGATTATTTAGTATATTTACTTTAAATAAAAATCACACTAAATATTCTCTATTACTTTTCAATCTCAACGAAATACTGAGTATTGCCCCGTGTTGTGGGACTTGTGATCTCATTTACTTCATTTTATACTAAGAATACATTCATTGCTTTAATGTGAACTGATGAGTTGCTTAAGCTGGGCCGAGCTTTAATGTAGGTTAAGGCATTTATAAAAATGTATTAATAAATAAAATTAATTGAGAGTGGCGCATTGCTTGGTTAATATGAGTGATTTACTAACCACATTTTAAACAGATGACGGCGAATTTACAACTGAAATATGAAGACAATCCTAAAAGCAAAGAGAGGATATTTTTTCTATGCGAAGATTGCTTGTGGAGTATGACAGTGCTTGACAAGTCTCACTTGGATGAAATAATTGGACGTGACAACACATGTCCAAGGTGCTGGCAAGATGACATATCGAGTTTTCCCCTAGTGCTGAATGAATCATTTACATATGAATATTCAGAAAAAAGAGGCATCGATATCAAGTTCGGACGCCAAAAGTAAGTGCAAATTTTTTATTATAGTTTTACGAAAGTAAAACAACGTAATCAAGATGTCCATTACTGGTGGCCCCTTCCTGAACAAATCGGGTCCATCAGTTTAGGTTCTTATTGTCAGAGGAAAATTTTTTATTTATCTTTCCCTATCTTCTTTCAATATAGCAAGGACTTTCTGCGATATCATCATGCTTTTGAACCTGTTTGCATTTTTTTTCAGTTTCAAAACAAGGATGACCTTCGCCGACTTTATCGTAACAGAAAAGTTTCACAGCATTCACAAGACCGATTATTGGTGCTGAGGACAGCAATACAGAGACTATTAGGGATAAGCCAAGTAAGAACATATTATATTCTGCACTTTATCAGTTAATAATATTCAAGAACTCCCTACAGTGTAGATCAGATATTACAACAAGAGATTAAAGATTCTGAACTTAGTCTTTCTCGTACTTATGTGTCAGGTTTTAACTTTATTATTTCGCAACGGTTTCATTTAGCATCGAATGACAGAACATCTCGGCCATTATTCTATTATCCAGTGTTAAATTTTTGATGAAATCTACTGCCGTTTGATTTAATATTAAAGTCTCATTTCCTATGGTTATATTTCCATTAGTGCAAATTCCATTGTCAGTTAGCATGCCGTAAACATGAGATGGAAAAAATATGATAATTGCTAGAGAGAAATAGACAAGAGTTGACGCCTTCAAAGGGTAATACCCACTGAGCATTAACTTTTTTATAATTTAATGTACAATGATTGTATAACGAAACACCAATGACACCTTTTCCAATCTGACGGGTCCGCTAGAGTCCCAAATTTTCTAGGGCCGGTCAGTTCGGTTAATTATTTATTTTCCTTTACTCAAAATAGTATTTCTTCTTTCAAGCCTGGTTGGGAGGAAGGATCTTTTTATCTAGTCCCGTCCTAATCTCCCAATCAGGTTAAACTTATATAATTTAGTGACTAGAACAAATATAATATAACACCATTTCCTAATCCTGATGGGTCCGGTTCGTCTTCAGTCAGGGCCCCATCATCAGTTCTGATTTAAATCTAAAAGTAAAATAATTGGACATTTGTTGTTACTATAAGAAACAACAACATTTAATCCAGTGGAGATTCGGTAAGTCTTGAAGTGTTAAATAACTTATTGTAGTGAGTTAATCATGACTGAAGACAATTCTAAAGAAGAAAACGCTTTTGATAAAGTAAAAAAGGGAGTTAAGGAAGTAGTCGGTGGCACTGCAGGAGTAGTTGAAGGAACTGCACAGGGAATTAAGGAGGCCGTTGAAGACACTAAGGAAGGAGTAGAAGAAACTGCAGAAGAAGTTAAAGAAGGAGTTGAGGACACACATACGTATACCAAGTCATATGATCAAACTGAAAACAGAGAATATGATAAAGCAGGAGGAAACGAACCGATGAATCCGGAAGATATCGCCTCACACGAGCCAACTGCCGTAAAGAGAGATAAGAATCAGGGGACTTCAGGCGATCCCGTCTAATCTTTCTTTGTTAGCTCTACCAAGTATGTAAAGATCAATAAAAAATTGGGCAACAATATAATCCTCCGCGATTAGAATACTACATTAGAGATTCTTAGCTCATTATTCGTATATTCTGATATTTGTATAACTAGATAATTTCTTATCATTTCACGATAAGATTATCAGGATTCGATGATTTGTTCCTCATTATCTATCGAATTTTACACTTTACCTTTTCGCCTTTTGTTTGTACTTGAAAACGTTTCCTATTCTAGACGGTGAGATTAACTGGTCTTAAGTTCGAATAAGACCCTACTTGGATTTTCTACAAGCTTGTTGTTCACAGACACTATTTGGACGTCTATCTGATATGAAGACCCATTCTTGAAGTTTGATTGCACATGGTATGCTCCCGTGCTACTGAAATCTGGACCGTGAGAAGTAGTTTGATCTTGCAAGGCGATTAACTCCAGCAGTAGAGGTTCGCCAGCAGTAGTGAACCACCTAGAGAATAGGGTGTTATTACTATGACCTTCGGCAATAGTTACGTTATAGGTAACTGGAGTAGTTCCATCTAGCGGTATCGTCTGTGGATTGATATTCAGTAATACCCTTGGATGTATCGTGACGTTCCAAGTTGCGCCCGAACCTATACCGATTTTAAAGCCCTCGCCTGTGAAAAATGCATCACTACTATAAACCGAAGCAACTCTCCATGGATGAATGTTACAGTGATATAGAAACTCACCAGGTTCATTAAATGTGAATTCAAAGAACGAGTTTGCAGATGCTGGCATTATCCCTGAATTAAATTCTGATCCTTCATTCGGAGCGTCTGGTTCTCCGCTCGTTACCGTGTGCGGCTGCTCAATGTCGTTATTAAACCAGGCAACCGTAGTACCAACCGGAACTGCAATTTTCGGAGGATAATAATGATATGTACTATCTTTTTGAGCCGCACCAGGAATTATGCTTACTGCATAATCAGCATTAGTACTTGGTAATGTAAACATACTGCCGGTTTGAGCAAATATGCCAAAATTCATTAATCCTATGAAGGCGAAAAGCAGAGTCAACCCAACAGAGGCAGCAAAAATGAAATAATTCATACCAGACTCACCATTTTTTACTATTTAAATTTTTAGAGTTTTGTCGGCTTTATCTTTCCAATCATCAGATTCGATGAGAGGCGAACCAAGAAAGGCTTGTTATTTGCAATCAGTCGTCATCGGCTGTCGATATTTATTGTAACGGAAGTTTATCAAAGCGATTATCATTACACTATTGTATGTCGAGAAGAGATATTGCTGTATTCAATTAGCGACTAGAATCGTATACAATATTTACCATACCTTTCTCTCTTGCAGTATCAGGATCTACCTTGTCATTTTGTCTAAATCTCTTAGATCTGGGTTTGCCTTTATTCTTTTTCCTTTGAGTTGCTCTGCTATCGGTACTTAAAAATGTAAATTCATTTTCAAATGGGTTAGAAGTTGTTTCTACAGAATCTTTTATCTTACTATCAAAATGTGTTTCATGTAATCCAAATGTGTTACCACAAGAATAACATGATAAGAATTGTTCATCATCCGGCGCTGGAGGTTCTCTCATCTTTTTATTTTAGGGCCTATTTTATTATGAATTTCATACTCTAAACAGTGTGGGCATTCTCGGATTCTAAGACTATCATCATCAGCATTATAATCAAGAAATGCAAAGAATTTACCCTTATCATCTCTTAATTCTGAAGTGTAACCAACTAAATCCAAGTTATCATTATAATATGGGTATCTAGTTTCTTCCAGGTCTAGACCGTCTTCGCTACCATCTTCTATTGTAAGAAAGTGTTTTTCTTTATTCATCTTCTTATTCTATTTTCCCATTTTTTGAAACATGATTCACAGTATCTTTCAATTAGTTTAGCGCCTCCAACATCATACCACACCCTATAAGCAGGATATTCACCTCATAAAGTACAGAGTCCTTCATACAGTTCCACTAATCTTTTTCTTGCCACTTCATAGGAAAATCTTTTGTGATAAGTATATTCATAGGAGTAACCGTTTTTGTTGATTATTATCCTAGTTTTGGGTACCGGCTCACCTTTCTTTATCTTGTCTATTTCATCTGCTTTGTTCGTCCAATAGTTGCATATCCTTCATACTTGAGCGGGTGTTTTGAGAACTAATCTTATTTATTAAACCAGTTTTACGAATGAGTTCATGTAGGTTAATAAAGTCTTTTGAGCCTATATTGGATATGAGGTTTACAGACATATTTAGGAAGTGGAGACCGAAAGGAAAGATGTATAGTCTTAGGTGCAATCAATGTGGAAAAGGGTATCTTTCAAGCTTTGCGCTTGAAGCTCCTGTATGTGGTAGATGTATGCAAAAGATAAAGTCATCAGATTCTACGATTGATTATGACAAAAAATGCATTACGTGTGGAAACCTAGGTGTTATACACGCAAAATCTCAATGCCACTCATGTTATTTCGGACTCAAGAATAATAGAACTGAATAAGAATAAAGATGTGCCACAAATTACAAAAATATTTGAAACTATCTGGTAATATGTGACTGGGAAACTAGCTTCATTTTTCTACCGAACCAAAGATGGGAGATACCATTGTAGGATTTCATCTGTAGTAACTTCATGCCGGTGATTTTTTCTATTTTTGTCAACCCTGACAAGTCAACGCAATAATTCTTCGCCTCAACAACAATAAACTCAAGGTTTTCTTCTCTCACAGTAACATGATTATATTTTAGCAAATCACTTGACACAACTGTATGTAGTATCCAATAAACACACTCGTCAATTTCTATTTGCATATATTTGTCTAATAAGATACAACTTTGATTTCTTTTAAGAAATTAGATAATATCATTTAGAAAAATTAATACTAAAAATCATTTGAAAGAACTAACTAAAAGATTGTATAAAGAAATGACGAATTTCTAATATGTGTGTCATTAAGTTTACAGAGTTATCTTTTTTTTGATCTCTTTTTCATCTTATTCAGTTTCCATAGTATTATTCCTGCTATTGCCCAAAGAATTGAAGAGAATAGGTAATGGTGGAAAAACCAAGTGATGCCACCTCCCACAGCGAAGGAGGCTCCCAAAATTCCAAGTATCCGTTTTTGTCTTATCATAATCTATTAGCCTAATTTCAATTCTGTCGTTTCCATAATTATCAGGTTATCTTCTAATTAAAGAATTACTTGAGAATATTCGTCGTTCATCTTCCCGTCTATTTTATCAAATCCTAAATATATCTATCACAAGTTAAGAATATGTGAGATTTTCCACTTATGGATTGATAATTCCCTTGGCATTCTCTTTTTTATTAGTAGGAATGCTTAGCGTATTCAGCGCAAGGGCTGATGCCACCTTGCAATTCTTTATCAATAATAATTGCGAGATGGTTTCAGATTACGACGGATATCAGAACAAGAACAAATGCATAAACGAAGACTGCAGTCCAGATTTACCAACCAACGGCTCAACAGATAGGTAAGCTAGATTTGACTCAATAGACAAAATAATTTAGCTAGAAATAGAGATTAAGTTAGTCTGTTTCCTTGCAAGAGGCCGAAATCTCATGTTCTTTTGCATTCTCCTCGCATTTTTCCTTATCTACGCTACAAATCTTAACACTAACACCATTCTTCCCCTCACCGGCTGCACAATACGGGGGGTCCTCGGCGTGTACTATCATCATATTCACATGAATAGTAGATATTGTAATGAGTGCAAATATCGAAATTATTGATAAAACACTCCTCATGGCTTATTGTAGTTATATCACGGTATTTAAGCCAAACTCCATTTAAGTAGCATACTCAAGTTGTTGAGTGTCCGCAACTAAAAGTGACTTTACCTGGAATTTTGAATATGTAAACGAAGAGTGTTTGTTGGCGCCATAGCTCCCTAAATGCAGCTGTCTGGTGCAGCTACACTCTAACCAGATTGAGTCATCCTTTTTGACCTCACAAAGATGAGAATGAATATTTTAGTGTATGTGTGGCATGATTGAAGCATATCAGAATTCGCTAGTGTATGTGTGGCATGATTGAAGCATATCAGAATTCGCTTGTATGTTCCCACATGGGCTGTAAATATCTCATTAATGGTATTAAATTTAATGCCCCATATGTTGTGGTGTGACTGATTTGAAGCAGAGTGGAAACGGAGGGGTTCCAATCATTAGTAAGATTCTTACATAAACATCGTTCCTATAACCTACTTTTAGCGTCCCACCAATAGTGGTAATAGTATAAACAATTATTAGATTTACATCCTTTGTTGCTTCTATTAGAACAGATATGCCAACAACAATACTACACGAGACATTGTGACAACTGTTACTCTGCATGTAAACTAGTTTGTAAATAACCCCTCCCCCTATATTGGTGATCTAAGAGTTTTATAATCCGCCATCCAATGAACTGTCGAACAAAAGAAACTGGTGGGCAAAGGTTGTTTTTTATTATGCAATCAACCCAATTCCTCCCATCAGTTTTCTTTTCCACATTGACCTTCCTTCGATCCTCTAGGTAAAAATTCAAGCCCTAGTGGACATAGCCTGGGAATCTCAATGGACGAACATTGAATCTACTAAAAATCACTTCTAGTGAATAATTATATTATTTACTTGTTTATGGAGAGGCAATCCACCATGGCAAAAGTTCTTTTAACTATATTGCTACTACTATAATATTGGTAAAAAGATTAACAATAACAATTATTCTAGCAGTCATATTTGCGGGGCTAGGACATATCTATCTAGGATATAAGAAAAGGGGAATAATAATTCTAGTGGTACGTGTCGTAATATGGGTTGCTGTAATTTGGCTGGTTCCATTTCCTATCGATTGGGCAGTTGGACCAATTATCGGCGGTGGATTTTGGATTTGGCAATTGATAGACGTAGTCAGATTGTTTAATAAAAATAAAACTATAAATATGCATGGCCAAACACAAGTTGAACTTAAAAAAGATTAACTTATAAAGTGTTATTCTTTTTTAGAATAACATTAGAATTATAAAAAGAATAAGTAATTCTAAATTTTGATCCTAGAAATAATCATCAAATTACAAGATAAATAATGAATTTGATACTTAACTTAATACTATTTCTACTCAAAATATCAATTACACAACGACAATCACGATAATTTATTATCATCTTTCAAATGAAAACCATCTGAATGTTTTTAAGCGATGTTCCCCTAACAGTCATTGTTTATTATGAGAAGAGGCGTAGAAGTTATGTCAAAGTCAACATCTGCCAAGAACGGGCATGAGAGGATCGTTACAGATAGAGAAAATTCAAGACACTTGGAATATTTCAATAATGGTCAGTGGCGTCATAGTGAAAAATGTAGAGAATTTACAAATAAGGACTGCAAAATAAAGAGACCTAACAGTTGATAGTGTTTATCATAAATATTCCTAATCAAAAATTACCGAGTTTCCAAAACTAGTTCATAAGACGTATAAACCAATAACAATAACACCGAACGTAACCCTAAATGAGTGATTACGGCTCGAAACAGATTATGTGGTCTATCACAATTTCTAAAGACTCTATTTAAAGATTTGACAGGTAGATATAAGCTCCATACGTCCAAGAGAGCCTTCAACGATAGTAACCTTTCACTTAAGGCATTGTGGTAATTATACAGAATTAATGGATTTGCGTTAGCTTACTAGTGTTTAGATAAATTCTATTGGGCAGAAATAAATTGGAAGAGTAAGAGTTTATACTCCTATCTCTCTTGCTAGTTTTACAAGTTTTTTACCGTCTTCTGTAAGGTTATTGAATACTTTGTTTTTAACGCTCTTTCGGGCCACAAGTCCACGCTTTTGAGCCTTAAGTAGCTGTTTATGTCCATATCCATAGGCACCCAACTTGGTTAGCAGTTCTCTAGTCGGATACCCTTTTCCAGTACCTAATGTCTTCAACAACCTCACTAGAGACTTTTCCTCGACGAGTATTTTTAATAATTTTGCTTCTTTCATCGCATATTACTATATATTACTAATTATATAACAGTTACTAATTATATTACAGTTACTCATTATTAGATACAAATATCTTTTGAAATACCTCTGAAATGATGCTCTGAAAGAGATTTAATTTATTTTCAATAACATTCTGTAATAAAAAAATACATTACCTTAACCATTCATAGCCAACACTTTTGAATTCGTTGGCTTCGGGGTGAATTCACCTTCCAAAATACAGATCAATCCGTTCATCCAATTTAGGTTATCGGAGTTGGTAAAATAGGTTCGAAGAACGACAAATTTATTATTTTTGCTCATATCACGACCTTTAAATGACAATTCAAGTCCATCACTCGTAGTAAAAATTCCTTCCCAATGCGATATTGTGACACCATTTTTACTTTGAACCGAAGTACCTGACCCTACATTCTTCCCATCAGGAAACCCATTATAACCTTGAAGCTCACCAACCCACTCTGCTTCTATTTCAATTGATTTTGAATTTCTGAAATAATTTTCATTCGAGTGGGTCTATCGATCTCCTCAAACAGTTTTCTTCCACCTATTGTAACCATCGTAATTCGTCATTATATTATCTGTTACTACTACGATATATTTCAAACTCAAATTGCGGCTCAAAATATGGAACTAATCATTGGTTATATACAAAATGGTATTTCTGGTTTGTTGTCTTTTTGAATAGTATTTCATATGGTAATTTAGAATAGGGTGATAACATTGTGTGAGCATACGTACTTTTGTTATTTCTATCGATAGATTAACATCTCGATAGGAAATGAATATCCTATCATTCTGTGTTTGTCAATTTGATAGTTAATTAAGATACCTTAACAGAATTAAGCAAATATCTTATAGATTAGACCCTATTGTAAAAATGAGTGTCCACGAAAATGAAATAATCAATAAAGTTTCCTGTTGGTAGATACACTTCAATAATGTCACTTGGCATCTTGGTCCTGTCTTTAATATCAATATCGATACCTGGATCCGCACAACAATCGAATTTCGTCGCCAGCTTATCGGGCCAAACTCTCTCCCATCAGTCAACACTGCAGCTACTGGTACGGCTAAATTTAACATGGACCTTGATGGAAATATGGTCTACAGATAGACGCGAATAAACTAAAGGGGTTTATCGGCGCCCATATCAGCCTGAAGAATGGAACTGATTTAGCACAGGTATTCAATTCATACCTAGAGGTTAATGGGAAGTCTGAGATTCCTACTGGTGAGTGAACGGACAATTATCCAGGGGGAGTCATTACATCAACAGATCTTAGTGGGCCACTCATCGGGGAGACAATTAGTGATTTAATGAATTTAATGAAAAAGGATTCAGTTTACGTTGTAGTTCGCACCCAGGCTCATGAGAATGGAGAAATGCAAGGAATCGTAACACCTTCAAACCCTGGCTAATGCACAATCATCTGCTTTTTCTGGCAGATGACGGACACAATAAATTGAAGCATAATCCAAATTTTGCTCTAGCATCAATTCATCCACCAAATTTTAACTAGAAAATATGTTCTAAAACATAATCAGAGCCAAACAAGAGTTCAAAGTTAATATGAAACACTAAATCGAAATTATTTTGAATACTTAATTTCCACTAGGGCGCATAGACTAGTCTTTCAAATGAATCCGGATATAGTTTCTAAATTTAGTATTAAATTAAAGGAGAATTGGTATATTTAATACCGGTTTTCCCCTAATCCGCAGGACATGATCTCATATCCGACCAAACCATCCTTTCCATTGCCATCATCTTGCGATGTTTCCAGACATTCCTTCTGTTCCTCATAACTAAGTTCATATGCTGGTGAGCTCTTGAACTTTTCCCAATCTACTGCATCGCGGTTTGTGCATTCCTCATGGTCAATGCACTTCGTCAGCTCGCATAGTGAGCCATGATATGCCAGCAATTCAAATTCCTTAAAGGATGGATTATTAGGTTCGTGATTCTTTGGATCCCAATCCATATCGGTGAAAGTATCTGCGCATTCAACTTCTTTTGCGAAAGAATAGTGCGTTGAGAACAATACCGTAAATACCATTGTTGTGACTAACACAACCATACTTTGCTTAAACACAAATCTTTTGAGAATCTGCACTTAATAAATCTTATTTCCCGGAGTTAGATATCTTACAATAGAAATATCCTTTTCAAGATCAGAGGTTAAGGGCGAATTAAGAGCATTTGTTAGAATTTCTTAACCGCCCAACATTATTGAAACAGAATTCTAAGAATATTTGGATTTGAATGTAAGATTCGTTACTTCAGTAGATATAATTCATGTAATATCCTTCCAGAATAGGTTTAATTTTTATTTTTATTTTCAGTCCTTTCCAAGTATCAATATGCCTCCAACCATTACTTGAGTTAGGAGCAGTTGACCTGTAGGAGTGTCAACCGCTAGAACTTAATGCGTAAACAAGCGAATTCAAATCCTTCCATGTTTTACGAGTCTAAATTCAGTTGCCTTTAAAATACTATTTTTTAAATCTATGCTCCCTCATAAATTCGTCCAAACACTCATTGCAAAGTCTAAAACCTTCTCTCTCAAAAACAATTTCCCTTTCCTCATTGCAGGAATTACATCTCGAATATTTGTTTCCTGCTCCAAATCCACTATCCTTGGCGATCTTAGAAGCGTCCACACTATAAAGATGTTTTACCGTACTTTTAAAGAGATTGTTTGATATTTTCTTTAGAGGATTTATTGATGAAAGTTTCCTCCTTTGTCGTAAAATGACTAATAGACCTGCTAGAATGAGAACTTTCGAGGTGATCATTATAGTGTATAGGACTACTGTATCTGTCAAATCATATCAATTTGGAGTAACAAAGTAAATAGTTTGAAATGATGTAAAATTTAAATAAAAATAAAGTCCTATTTGTTATACAGAATAGGATTAGCAAAATCAAAGTTGTGTAAGCCAGTTCTTATGGTCGTGTCTGTACATGGAATATTACTTTCCATAAAACTTGACCACATAACATCACATGTTCTGCACTTAAATTCTCCAGGTGCGACATCTGGTTTTATTGTTCTACGCATATTATCATTATGTGTCCGACTTATATCAATGCTTGCTTATCCAGGGATCTTAGTTTCCAGATTAAAGAATCAATTTAACAACGTGTGTATAGGATGTTGATGCAACAATTGTACCAGTTTATCAACTCGTCTAATTGGTTCTCGGGTTGAATAATTATGGTAACAACACAAAACACATATACAATAATGATTCTCGATGACGAAGAGGATATCCTTACTCTCTACAGCGATACCTTTCTAACATGGGTCACAGGATACAAAGTACATATGTCAACGCGGATTGTATATTACAAGATATTGGTATCGAGCCTCCAGACATTTACATAGATTATAGACTACCCGGTAACACGAACGGAGTGGAGGTCGCAATAGAAATTTTAAAGAAATTTCCTTTAGCATGTATAATCTTCATTACCGCATTTGAAATGTTAAAAAAGAATTATCAAAACAGGACATATTTTGCGACAAGAAAATAGACGGTTTAATCAAACCTATCAAATTAAACCGTATTCAAAATTCTTTATTAAGTGTCCTAAACAAATAATTTCATTCCGATTTTTCAATCTTATGAATAGCATACAGTGCTTGAGGACTAAGAACAATCTTGTTCCTGGTGATTTTTTTTATCATACGAGCATCACGTAATTGATCGACTATTTCGTCTGTTTGTTTACTGCTTAACCCAAGGCCTTCACCTACCTCATATTGATTAATAATACGCAATTCACCGCCGTTCAAATCATCTATTTTTCTCAAATATTCTGCAAAATTCGGCCTCAACGTATACAATCATAGATTATTCTATTTAAGTTTTCAAATTACAGATAATTTTTACTCAGCTTCCTTATTCAAGATCTATTAGAATAAGTGTTTTCCACATCTGGACATTGAAATCTATAATGTTAAGTTTGTTTAGATTTATAGCGGAATTTTCCAAAAAAATACACGGTAAGAAATTCAAGGATATAGAAAAGAATTGGCATTATTTTTACAAAAAGGATGGAGTTACTTAAAGATACTCTGTTAACGTTACTAATACAGTTACCTCCATCTTACAATTTAAGGACTAATTATTCTTCAGTATTTCAAATGGAAATACCCGATTTAAGTTCCTGCCAAGTTGATATTAGTCTGATTATTTTTATGAAATAAATATATGAAATAATGGAAGTAACGGAAAATGCAATGGACACCATACTAAAAACTAATAATGACCTGTTCGATTGCATGAATGATTCTTCCTCGAGATCATTGGGTATCAAACCGAGACCAACTCCATAAACTAATCCAAAAATTAACCCACCAAACAGAGGTGATAAAAATAAGATCCACCATAGTTTAATTATATTTGAACTCGCAATGTCTTTCCATTCATTTCCAATTACCAATTTGGTTTGTGGGTTACTTGCTTTCCAGAACTGTTGTGTAACATCATATGGCAAATACAAATTTAATGGCGGAATGAACCACCAAATAACTGACAAAATTGGTCTCCATACCTGTTTGGCCCCAAATGAATGAATATTTTTGCTTGCTCGATAGTACCAAAAAAGTGAAATAATGAATGCGAGTATTGTTATTATTGAAGTAAATGTGGTAATGACACGAAGAATAGGATCTAGTTGTAGATTGTATTCTCCAGAAAGAGTTAGATAAGATTGAATCGCAATTGAAATAATATCACAAATTATGGTAGCGATGATAAATCTTTCTAACCAAATCGTACGATTACTAATCGAACGAAATGATGGAATGCGTGATTCGCCCCTAATATCCTTAGCCGTTTTATACAACCACATTACGCTTGCTTGCAGCCAGTGTCATCATGATACATATCAAGATGATTACAATTAGGACACTTCAACAAGGAGCATTTCTTTTACCTCTATTTTAATCTAATTTTGTGGCGAGCCTAGGAACGTTATGACCAACAAAAAAAGATAGGCTTTGCTATTAGATCAGGAAAAGATACTGAAATAAAGAATGAACTGACAAAGGTGCAATAGTTAATAATCGGACGATCACCTGACTATTGACTTTGTTCGATAATTTGTTCTGCTTGGTTACCACTATGAGTTCCACTAATTCCATCGAGTTTATTTTCGACCGTACGGGATATTGTGTTGCCTGTATCATTGATATTTTGGACAATATCATTGCCATAGAAGGCACTTTTTGTAAGTCCTTTATCAATTTTCATTCCTCCAATATCCTTAGAATCGTGTGTATTTGTCTGCGTCTCTCTTTAACAGTATTGTCTATTGACTGCTGGATTCCGGTGGGCATCGCTGCAAAACATTCAACTGCCGCCAAAACAAAATTAGTAGATGTACTGTATACCGCTACGGCAATACAGTTTGTTCATCTTATTAAACTTGCGGCATTCAGAATATACACATGTCAAAAAAAACTCTAGAGGTTAACTCCAATACTATCGATCAGGCTCTTAGTAGTTATCCCAACTCATAACTCGGCTTGATAACAATCCGATGAAATCCAGGAGGGAACAGAACACCGTTAATAAGATTCACGAAATCCGGGATATTTTACAGGATTCAGTACTTTATGCGAAATTGAAAAAGAGCTTAGAGTAACGTTGGTTGCAAGAAAAGTGATACCCATTTATATCTCTCCCATCTGTCGATGTAATGATCTTCCATACAATGAATTCTACTACGATATTTGTCCTACTGTCTCTTACACTGGTTGCTACAACCATGTTATTTTCAATTCCCAATGACTTGCAGGCAAAAATTAGTTTTTGCGCATCTGGTACTGACATATTTCAGTGCTTCATTAAAGAAAACGATTGTGAGACATTCTCCAAGAATCATCCTGGGACAACGTGCATTAGAAGTAAAACTTAGAAAAATCCCATCTACAGAACACTAAAAACTGTATTACATCCGGTCAATTTTTTTTGAGAAAACCAAAGATGCATGTTAAATGGACATTAAAGTAAAGTGGTTTTTTATACCATTTATTAACTATTTCACTCATTTAAATCACAAATGCAATTAGACTCCATGGTGTTTATCTCTTATGATAATCTTAAATTCTTATAAATCAAGACGGTGTGTAGTTTCTCATGGAAGATATTATAGGTACATTTGCTAGAAGAAGTGGAGTCCTACCCATGATCGCGTCTATTGCTCTACCGATGATTACAAGGTATTTCTTGAAAAAAGCATCACCACAGAATGCATCAGGCCTCATGTCAATGATGCCATCTGGATTGAGAGATATTTTTTCCGATGATGAGAAAAACGAATTTACTACGAAACAGGAAAATGTATCACAAGATCAAGTCGAGCAAGAACTTGCAGACAAATGCTTCAATGGCGATAAAGCGCAAGCTCAAAAGGCTTTTCAGGAGGGAAAAAAACTCTTGACTGAAGAAACCGGCCAGAAAGGACAGGGCATTATAGAAGGATTGTTTGGAAATTCAGATAAGCGTCAAGTATAGACTAAAATTAAGAAATAAACTGGTGAATCGCTCACAGGTGATATTCTTCTACCCAAGCTGATTAAAGATTCCTAACCCAATTTTTTGTTGATACATACATAACAAGACTGATATTAATTGGCTTTTAGGGAATATCAAAATCTCAAACCGCATGAATATAGAATTAAAAGCGAAATCAGAAAAAAAATAATATTTACTAGATTGGAGTTACCGTTATTACTTAAAAGTGGAATAATTGAATGTTCGTAATCTGAGCAAATACACTCAGAATCTGATGATTAGTCCTCAGATGAATAGTCATAGTAATTCACAACAGCCGACAAATAATCAATTTCCATATCAAAATATGCTGGGCCGGAAGGGACTAATCTGGAATTTCAGATGGGTCTAAATTAGAAATTCTAGTTTCTCTTGGAGAGAATTACGAAGTTGATAGTTTTTCCAGTCTGCTATCCCATAGAGGACACAGGATTCAAACCCAATAGTAGTATGAGATTACCAGATTTAGCGATCCCAATTGTCAGGCTGTTCACAATTAATAGCACTATCACTATCTCCCGACCAAATTCCTACGCGATCGTTTGCACCAGAACCGCAGTCTACCATATCACGAGAGAAATCACGCAGATATCCATTGGGAGTGATAAGATCATCGCCGGGGCCACCATGAATTTTATCTACTCCGAAACCAGTAGTTATGTAGTCATTTCCAAAGCCACCTGATACGACATCCACGTTAGATGCAAAAGGACTTACGCCCCACGATTCATCAATGATGGTATCATCGCCATACCATCCGTCATAAAGGTCATTACCTAATCCACCGTTTAGATAATCGTTAAATTCTGATCCATACAAAATATCGTTACCTTCATCGCCATAGATGTAGTCTCCTCCGGGTCCCTGACCTGTAATAATATCATTACCTCCTAATCCATGGATGATGGTAACAGGACCGTCTCCAAACATTATGTCATCATCTGAAGTTCCGTTGCATACAGAAGTTCCTGAGCAATGAATGATGTCGGCCCAGACATTCTGTTCGTGTAATAATAAAACTGTCAAGGAAGCTGTTGTCAATAATAAAGCATATGCTAAGTATCCACCTAACTGTTTTTTGGGTTTATTAGACATTTTACTACTTATCTAGTAATATAAATAAGTAATTAAATGATAAATCAAAAAATTCGGAATCTGATACTAGTATTTGGTTCCCTAACTCTCGGCAGTATTTATTAGTTAGTTGTTGACCTTTTTGTTCATTAATCGCCGGATATGGCGAATATTTAATGCCAGAAATTTAGCAAGGAAGTTTAATCAGTCGGTCAAGACGACAAGAAGGAAACCGTGGTAACGTAACTGGAAGGGACCAATCTGGAATTTCAGATGGGTCTTAGTTAGAATTTATAATTTCTCCTCTAGAGAACTTTACATCATAACGATATGGGAATAGAATTTAATATTATTTTTGGTATACCATAGTAAATTTCTGTTATAGGA
>JAICQW010000320.1 GCA_025937665.1 Nitrososphaeraceae archaeon
CCAATAATTGTAAGTGTTTTTGGCTGCTTTTTTATTCGAAAAATCTCATCACTAGTAAGATATCCTGAGTTTTCCAAACCATGTATATTGGGAATTCTTGGTCTTGTGCCCGCGGCAATCAGTATTTTATCTGCTGTTAATGTCTTTTTATTATTCGTCTTACCTTCTCCTAGAGAAAGTGTCTTTTCGCCAACAAACTTGCATTCATCACTAAAAAGCTTAGGATTTTCTATTCCTCCAAATGCATTTTTAATTTGCTGAGAACTTGAATCAGTTATATTATTTACACGTTCTACCATTCCTTGGAAGTCAACTGTAAAACCATCAACTTTTATGCCAAAAATGTGTGCTCGTTTTATTGTTTCAGCTACATCAGCACTATGGATTAGAAGTTTTGATGGGATACAACCCGTATTAAGACAAGTCCCACCCATTTTACCCTTTTCGATAATTGCAACTCTAAGTCCGTGTTGAAAAATTGCATTTGCCACATCTAATCCAGAGCCGCTTCCAATTACAATAAGATCAAACTTCTCTACATTCTTGTTTTCATCGACTGCCAATTGAATTGGTATATCGCTAGTTATAGATAATATCTTCTTTTTTAGAGTCTGCGACACACACAGCAGAACAAACCTAACAAACTATTTGGTTGTAACCAGTCAAAAAGATAATTTCCCCAAAAATACTATATTTTCACTTTTTCCATCGATCTCAAATCCAATAGCTTGTGTTTCTCAAGGAACTCACTCATTCTCTCATGTGGTATCTCCATCTCTCCTTTGCTGACCGATTCAAATACATTGAGCATTTTCTTTAAACTACTTAGGTCCATTACCAAACCATAGTAATCATGAACTCTTTCTAATGTGGTTTCATAGTGTTTCTTAATTCCTGAAGAAGTACCATCAGAGACTAGAATTACATCATATCCCAGGTTGAACCCGTCTCTAAGGGATGTCTCTACACAAATTGATGTATCTACCCCACAGAATATTAGGGTGTTTATCCCAACACTTTGCAGCCAAACCCTCAGCTCTGTATCTTGAAAGGCTGAGTCTCTCCTTTTTATGATTATGTGGTCGTTTTCATTTGGTTTGATTTCGTCGATTATATCTGCATCCCATGTTCCCCTTACACATATCGGAATCCTTAATCTTTCCTCCCTTGTCTTAGGAAGGATTCTGTGTACATTCAGCAATAGATCTATTCCACCGGCTTCACGTACTGCTTCTGTACAAAAAATGGGAATATTTTTACTTCTGCAAAAACTTAATAATTCTTGAACTGCAGGAATAATTTTCCTATACTCACCAGTATTCATTCCTAGCTTATCATATGATCCACCTTTGCTTACGAATCCGTTCTGTATATCAACTACAATTAGACCAATATTCAGGTATGCACTTGGGAGTTGTAACTCATACAATGATCTTCCCTCCCTTCTGTACTATAAATCAGTTATTGACTCTCTTGTTTCTTTGCTGCTACTCATTAGTGTACTAGAGGACAAGGATATCCTGAATATAGCTAATGTCCCAGCAAACTATCTCTCATACCTGAACACAAGCAGCGAGCCAGGACTTGGGATGCTGCAGA
>JAICQW010000222.1 GCA_025937665.1 Nitrososphaeraceae archaeon
GATTATTACTGGGAGAAACTCACTGAAGGCGGTGATAAAAATGCGCAGGTATGTGGATGGTTAAAGGACAAATTTGGAGTCTCATGGCAAGTTGTTCCGATTGCTCTGGTAAAGATGCTACAGGATAAAGATTCAAAAAACCGAAAAAGTCATGAAAGCAATGCTACAAATGCACAAGCTTGATATCAATGCTTTAACAAAAGCCTATCAAGAAGAATAACTCCTTTACGACACATTTGCCATATAGCAAAGGTATCGCTTGATAGAAATGAAATGAAATCAACACGGTTGTAAACATGTATGATGAGTAGATAAATTTACTAGATTGATTAATGGTTATTAAAGACATTGTATGGTAATTTTTGCCATTGATTTGCGAATTTTAAGTTCTAATGCCAAAGTATCGTGTTCCATCGATGTAAATCTACTAGAAAATTTTTATATAAGAAGATATCTAAGATCAGATATGTTTAACTTTGCAAGATGTGAATTATGTGAAAAGAAAACAAGTTCAATAAAGTACTGGTTCGGAAGCATGACATGCCCAAGGTGTTATGATTTGCAAAGGTCAAACCCCCAGACAATTTTAGTAAGCAATCTTCAGGACTAGAACAAATACTAGCTAGAGATCTACCTTCATATTATTTGAACAGACTGTAGCACATGCTATGTCATTTTTAAAAATCTAAATGACAATGGAAAATTGTAAAGTTCCAACGAGGAAAGTTATTGACCCAGACAAGCTATACAAGATTCACTAATATTCAATCCAATGATATTTACCATACTCCCGAAACTAACTCAAAGTGCTTGCACCGCACCTGTTGAATGTTCCTGCGGGAAAGAAAGAATAGTAATAGAAGATGGAACAAGAGATCGTTACCAGTTGCAAATACTGCTGCAGATCTATAAAGTAAAATAATATTATTAGAAAGGAAGAAGACAAGACTTATTCCCAAAATCATTATGCCAGTATTTAGAGCATTTATACTTAATGAACACTATACTGGCCAAATCAATGCAAAATTTGTATAACACTTAATAATTATTTTTGATAATTCTTGTATATGGATTTTAAAAACACAAAAGCTTTTTCCAGTTTTTCAGTTAAGGATTTAGACGGGGCAAAGAAGTTTTATGGTCAAATGTTGGGACTTCCGGTATCAGAGTCTGATGAAGGTTTAATCTTGCAAACTAAAGGAGGTATTGAGGTATTCATTTACCCAAAACCCGATCACACTCCTGCAACTTTTACGGTACTTAACTTTGTAGTTGATGACGTTGATAGAGCAGTGGATGAACTCACCAAGTTGGGAATTCGTTTTCAACTATATGATAAGGGTGAACTAAAAACGGATGATAGGGGAGTTTTTCAGGGTAAACCGAAGATAGCATGGTTTAAAGATCCTGCAGGAAATTTCTTATCGATCCTTGAAAATAATTCCTAGAGCATCTAATTTCTACGATTTTTATTAATCATGTAAGATTGAATTAATGCTTTCAATAAGATTCGGATTGAAGTTCAATTTTAGTGGTTATTTAGGAATGTTTCATAACAGAGTAAAGATGTTATATTACATTCCAGACTTGATCGTTTCTTCTTTGCTTTTCTTTATTATTATTACACTCAAGATTACGAAAGCGATTTGGAAAGCTTCAATAACAGCACTATTCAGATCTATTGGATGTCCGCCTCCAGGTATGTATACTATCCATAACACGATCAAGACTATTGTTCCACCTATACCGATATAATACCAGGGCATTATCCATTTCCTAACAGTGGGCAAAATCCAGAAAATCTGGGCTAGACCAGAAGCTACAAAAAATACCGTTACCTCAGGTGTCATTTGACCAAGAAACATTGGAACAAGAGCCAAATGCAGTACTCCTGATATAAGCGTAGAAGCAGCAGCACTATAAATTAGTACTTTAGATGTCATATTCATATTCACTATAACTGTTAATCCCACAAATTACTATATCGGTATAAAATGGATTGGGGGTAATTCTTGTCTACACGTAAATCACTTTATCGTAATGATGTTGAGTCATCTTCACTCAATCCTCATCTTGACCTTCTCTATTCCATTATTATTTCTCAAATACGGCAATTTCTAGGAACTATGACCTTCTCTAGGGATAGTTATTTCTCTACAGAACAGAGAAGATTTTGTATACCTATGCACATACCGCATAAGATCTGCCGTTTCCTGTAATACTGGGAACCTTGTTTTACATCCCACCTAATTGGCTTTCAGTATTTTTGGACTCGAAAATCGTACTTACATGTAATAACAACAGTTTTGAATCCTCTAACTGTCAATTATATCAAAAGAGGTATCATTTCTTTGGGTCGCAATTAATTCCAAATTTATTTACATCAACTTTTTATACTTCGCATTTCTACATTAAAGAAATGGTTAAAGACAATACGACCCTACCATTTGAAGTAACATATGCACAGGAGCCAGGAAAAGAATCGAGAACTATGAAGAGACTTGCTGTACTCGTTAAATCGGAGAATGTCAGTGATATCATTTCTTCTCTAAAAGAACTAAATCTGGAGGCTACTATCTACGATGTAAAGGGAGTAACCAAAGATAAAGAAAGGGTCGCGTCAGGTAGAGGAAGTGGTACAATTGAACTCACATATAATTCTAGAAAAGTTATTGCTACTGTTGTTAATTCCTCGGATGTAGAAGAAGTGGTTAGTAGAATGAAGAAAGGCCTAGCAGGGAATAAAGCAGTTGTTATGATATCCTCAGTTGATGATCTTGTTTTGATCTAAACCTAAATCATTGATTCCTTTTTTCCTACATCCTAGATTAACGAGTTAATACAAATTAATTTGGCTTTTGGTATTGAACATCTGAAAAGAAGATGAATTAAAATTAAGCAAGATATTCCAGTGAAATTTGTTGAAATAAAGAGAAAAGAAATTTCTATTAAACTATTCCACGGTGACTGCATCA
>JAICQW010000220.1 GCA_025937665.1 Nitrososphaeraceae archaeon
TAAGATAATTGGGCCCAGCAAATATCGCAAGCTGAGTTGATCGTGGGATACTCTTATCTTTATCCACGGTCGGAAAATGCAAGATTACGAAAATATGATCCTGATACTTGTCAATTTTGGGTATTTGTATTTTTGAAAGAGAATCCTCAATATTTAATTCGTGAAGTGGATATTTGCCCTCGAGCAATTTTAATTTTTTTCTAGTGGGCTTTTGGATATCTACCCAGGTCAGATTCTTATTGGTAATCGATTCAAGCTGATCAGAAAATTCAATATTTGTCATCTGGCCTCATTCTTGATTACCTTTAAAAAGTTAAAATATTGTATATTAAGATATCTAATTGTACAAATTTTGAGAAACTTAGGTTAAAATAATACAGAGATACTTTTATCTCTATGGCCAAGGTTGTTGTTGGTAAAACTTTAGAAGTTCAAGATGGAAAGTTGATGCATATTACAGCAGGTGGAAAAGAAATAGTAGTAACGAAATTGGATGGAAATTATTATGCGATGGACAATGTTTGCACTCACGCGGGAGCAGACCTTCATGAAGGGGAATTAAATAATAATGAATTGACTTGTCCTTGGCATGGCGCAAAATGGGATATAAAAACAGGTAATTTAATCTCATTTCCACAAAAATTAAAACCGTTACAGAGTCATAAAATTTCGATCGAGAACGATACATTGTATGTAGAAATATAGGCCTAGGATACATCATAATAGCGCATTACCATTGTACTCTAGAAATAAATTAATTAATCCAATTGGATAAATCCAATTTTAATGAATACTTTAGTTTACCATGTAAGGTACACTAGTGGCAATTCTGTATTGTTTAATAACAGGTTTGAATCGAAAATAAGATTGAATAACCATTTTCTATATTTACATGCGAGTTCCATCGATGACATGTGAGATGGACCTATCGACATTTTGAAAAATTAACACCCATGAACGGGTTATAACTATTTAGAAGTTTTACACTATTGAAATCATCGTCTTATATACTGAATAAATGGTATTTGATATTCCGTCAAAAATGATCGTTACTCTTGGATTCTCAGACGATCTAGGCAATATGAATACCTGCTACTGAAAAGCATGATTTTGGTGTAAGACAAAAAAAATTATTGATTTATATACACTTGCGATAAATATGGCATAACTGAATTAAAAATATGAAACTTGATGTCCCGAGATTTACAGAAAGATTTGGATCGGTAAGTCTACATGGAGTGCAACGTGTGTATGAACTGGATTCTGGACACAAGAACAAAAACACAAAAACTGAATCTGAGGTTATTCGTTCAATTGATGACGAAATAATTTCCAAGATAGAAGCCGAAATGGCAATTGTGATTCCTATAAAAGGAGAACGTTTAAAGCTTTTAGAAGGAGTGTTGAGTGGTATCCCACATGATTGTTTGACGATAATTGTATCAAACAGCCCTAGAGAACCAATTGATAGATATAAATTGGAAAAACAGGCATTTGAACAATTTAATAGATTCACTGAAAAAAAATCTGTAATCATTCATCAGAAGGATCCGGGCCTTGCAAAAGCGCTAGAAGCAGTTGATTATCCGGATCTTTTTGATTCAGAAGGAAAAATACGTAATGGGAAAGGCGAGGGAATGCTCATTGGCATGTTGCTTTCGAAAATGATGGGAAAAAAATACGTCGGATTCGTTGATTCAGATAATTATGTTCCAGGCGCAGTTAACGAATACACAAAAATATTCTCATCTGGAATTGCATTATCGTCTACGCCCTATACTATGGTGCGTGTGTCTTGGATTTACAAACCGAAAATTTCAGAATCAGGAGTACGATTTTCCAAATTGGGTAGAGTTTCAGAGATGACAAATCAATTTTTGAATTTAATGATATCATATTATACTGGATTTGAAACAGAAGTCATTAGAACAGGGAATTCTGGAGAACATTGTATGTCTGTTCAATTAGCTGAATTATTAACCTACTCATCTGGTTTTTCTATCGAACCTTATGAAATAGTTAATTTATTGGAGCAATTTGGCGGAATTACTCCACCAGAGCATAAGGACACTATGGAGAAAGGAGTAGAAGTAATGCAAATTGAAACACGTAATCCACATTTCCATGAAGAGAAGGGGGATTTACACATAAAAGAGATGTTCTCTCAAGGGTGGGGAAGTATTTTTCATAGCAAGTTGTGTCATCCGGAATTGCGAGAAAAATTAAAGGCCGAGCTTGTTTCAAGAGGAATTTTAGACAAGGTAAAAGAACCACCACAATTACCAAAAATGAGACCTTTCATAGACATTGATATTTTGAAATTTGAAAAAATTCTAAAGGAACAAACAAACAGTCTTACTATTTTTGAATAATAATCTGCCGGGACATCTGAAATAATACCACGAGATTATAGGTTCCAAAAATGGCAAAATCCGACTAATTGTCAATCATATCACATCACAGGTTTCATTCTTCTTCATTTCGCGTATTATCAACAGTGGTATTACAACCAAAATTGGAATGCTTATTGCAATAAACAAGCTCTGAAGAGGTGCTAAAGCCGACACTACAGTGCTAGCGCCGAAGCCCACAATCACAGTAAATAAGCTTCCTGCACAAGTAGGACAACCAATGAATAGACCACTGAAAACTCCAAAAGTTGAAGCAATTGGAAATCTTCTTTGAGATTGATTTCTAAACAATCTCAAGAAATGCACATTTAGTGCAAGATTAAAACCAACTAAGATCGAGACTATGATTGCAAGTATTAGATTTATTGGAACTATTAAAATGGAAAATAGCTCTGTTAATTCAGCTGTGATCATGGGGACATATCCAGGGTAATTGCAACACAATGTCAGATACAGAGAAGGTGCAGTATCACCCTCAACATCATTATGATAGATGAAAATCTGAGATAAGAATGCAAAAAAGATGCCATAGGCAATGGATGAAACAACAAATATTTTCCAATAGGTCTTTTGGATCAA
>JAICQW010000006.1 GCA_025937665.1 Nitrososphaeraceae archaeon
CATATAAACAGGATGAACTTAGCTTTATGCCTTTCTAATTGCACCATAGAACTTGCTTTGGTGTATCAAAATCCACATTCTATCAATAGTGTGTGCTATTAAATTTTGCAGCTACAACAGATTGACAAACTTAACCAACATTGTCTATTCTCATAAACTTTATTATCTTTTAAACTCAATCAGAATAGTGATGAAGTCCGGATTAACAGTAAACAAAGCATGTAAAAATGGCTTATTTGTAGCAGGTATCCTTTTTATTTTTGTTTCATTAATTGGTTCTACAAATCAGAATAGTGTTATTCGCGCCCAAATGACAAACGAAAAGGGATATGAATTACAGGCAATGGGAGGAGGTGCGTATGCAGTTTCTTCAACAGGTTATAATAGCATGTTTTTAGTAACGGGAGATGGTGTCATTGTGGTTGATGTCCCTCCTAGTATAGGCGAAAAGATAAACGAAGCAATAGCTGAGGTCACTAACGAACCCGTAAAATATCTGGTTTACAGTCATGCCCATAAAGATCATATTGGAGGTGCCCACATGCTTCCTGCAGGAATAGAAATAGTTGCACACGAAGATACGTTAAATTTCTTGAAAATGGCAAACGATACTGAAAGACCGTTACCAACACGAATATTTGATAATGAAACAACAGTAACCCTAGGAAATGCAACTTTGCAGTTATCTTATGGTGGTCCTTATCATCAGAACGGAAATATTTTCATTTATGCTCCACAACATAAAATATTAATGACAGTTGATCAGTTTTCTCCCGGAGGAACACCTTGGAAACATCTTGCTACAACACCACATGTCCCCTCATACATTCAATCTTACGACCAAGTACTAAATTATGATTTTGATACATACGTATCCGGACATGGTATTGGTACTAAAGAAGACGTACAATTAGAAAAGGAATACGTTGCTGATTTGAGGAATAATGCGGGGTTTGCTATAAGTAATGTAAATTTTACTGAAGCAACCAAAAGTGCTGATAAAAGCAATAATGCCGAAGTAACAGAGGCGTACTTTAATGCAATGACAGACGTCTGCGCAAATAGAACCGATGGAAATTGGAAAGACAAACTACAAGGTGTAGGCGTTTGGACAGATGAACACTGTGAGAAAATGATTATTAGTCTAAGAAACGACTAACTTTAGTTAAAATATGGATAGAGTCCAACAATAATACTGATTTGGGCTATCAGGAATCAGATTCATCTCATAATAATTGATGAGAGAAAACTCTATGATTTACTTATATAGTAGAATATAGTTTTTAGTACGAATGAGCAATAAAACATGGTTGGCAATATTTGCCATTTTCTTGACAAGTATAGGGACATTAGAATTTGCAGGCTTGAGTATTATCTCTTCAGCAGTGGCACAGGAAGATAATGCTACACTGGTCGGAAATCTGACGATGGGTGCTGCTAATATGACAGACACAAACATGACGAATGGAACTGGGAACATATCGGGCGTTGAAGATCCATTTTAATAGATAGTCAAAAGCCCGTAGAAGTATAATCAGCCCTCTACAATTCTACCCATTTTTTTACTGAGGTGCTGCTAAGGGATGGGAAAGACTGGAAATGTTACCATATCGTTACTTAACAAACTTTATAACAAGTTTGGATTTGACTCATCGTACACCGCTACCAAGATCTACATAATAGTCTATGCCGTTCTTGCCCTCATTGTAATAGATACGAGCCTTAATCAAAATTCTGAAATGCGTTCCCATCTAGAGACTTCAGGCTTCAGTGTTCCATTATTTGTATGTATGGGAATTGTGGTTATTGGTGGCCAATTATACATTCTACAATTTGTCAGACAGAAAAGCAGAGAAATTCGTAAGAAGGCTGCATATCTTCGCATTTCATACAATATCGTATTTCTTATTCAATTGTTGGTAGTATTGATTCTTGTATTCGTACTGATCCAGCTACTCAGTACTCAACAATACTCTACCATATCTCTAACGGTAGTTACAACGGTGACTTATGGTTTGACTATTGGCCTTATGGCGATCTTTACCATCATATTTTTCTCATGGTATAAATCAAATAGGAACTCGATAGTAATTTTGATTTATGGTTTGTCTTTTGCGGCCGTGGTGATTGCATCAGCTATTTTCTTAACAGGTAGTCTTTACCGACTTATGGAAAAGCCAACTTATATTTCCTCTGAAGATATTGCTCCGGCAAAATCAAAACCAGGGTCATTATTGTATGATCTTGCTAAAATGTACCATTATGCTGATATTGTTTCCTTTCTTTTAAAATGGGTAGCTACGGCATTACTCTTGTATCATTACTCTCAGAAGATGGGAAGGACCAGGTACTGGATGTTGATTAGCCTTCCTTTGATTTATTTTTCAGGTACGTATTTGGACGACTATCATCTATATGAGCCTCATACAGAGCTGGACCATCTTTATTGGGACCTCTATACGTCCTTAAACTCTACTGCAGGAGGAATCTTGTTTTACGTAGGATTTGTTGTCGCTGCTCGGCATTTTCACGAGAATATGACTGTTAGAGACTATCTTATAATGTGTGGATTTGGTTTCCTACTTTTTTTCAGTGCAGGTCAGAGCACTTTGGCAAATACTTTATACCCTCCATTTGGTCTTGCAACGATGTCATTATACGGATTATCAACATATATGATATTACTGGCGCTTTACTCTTGTGCGATTTCAGTATCTGAGGACATAGAGCTACGCAAATCCATAAAAAAATCCACACTTCGTGAATCGAAGTTTCTTGAAAGCATGGGCACAGCACAGATGGAAAGGGATTTGACAAAAAGAATAGTGCTGCAGGCAAGGGAAGAGCAAAGGATGCGTATACAAAAGTCAGCAGGAATCAAGTCATCATTAACTGACGAAGATATAATCGATATCATAGAGGAAGCCGAAAGGGATGCTAAATAGAAGATATAATAATTTAATTACGGATCGTATCTAAATTATGGTAATTAAGAGTTAGTTAAATTCCTCGTTTAGATTTCATGGTCAAATTCGGAGGTCCGAGAAAGTGAACTAATTTTTTGGATCAAATACTTTATGTTAATAATAATGAAAATGATACTAATAATGATACAAATAATCAAGATTAAATTGCCAAAGACATGAAGACGTCGGGAGAATTTGATTTTTTAGATTAGTCAAAGTTAGAACTTTCTAGTTTCTTCATAAAGTACTTTACCTTGCAACATATAGGAGTAAAAATTAATATCAATTTTGTTTTATTTGATATTAATCATTCATTGAATTTTTCCCGAAATGACTGCTATCAAGATGGCGCTTAGAAACACTATGGTTAAGGCAAGGATTAGACGTCTGAATGTAATTGCATTCATAGGTATTCCTCTTTGTCTACCTCACAGTTAATACCGGACAATTGGCTAGTCTTACAACATCTGAAGTAACACTGCCTAAGACTAGACTCTTGAGTTTAGATATTCCTCTGGGTCCAACAACGATTAAATCAATATGGTTGTCTTTCGCATAGTTTACAATGGCATCAGAAATTTTATTTGAAGCGATAATATCGGTTTTTACCTTTATAATATTTTCTGTATCGCTGTGTTTATGATGTATTTTCTCCGATATTTTAGAAAGATACGCTTGCGCTTGCTTCTTAAGATCAATTACATGGCTTGGAATAGTTGCAGTGTCTAAATTGATCTGTGTTTGGATTACGTAAATGACTATCAGTATTGCGTCATAGTCTTCGGCAATTCTAGTTGAATAATACACTGCTTTATCTGCCGCTTTACTGGAATCGTTTATGGCCACAAGAATTTTGGAAAATGTTTTCTTTCTCGTTAATTTATCCATTATTAATCTCCAGTCTTTTCTTGTCAGTTGTTGCTAAAAAGTGATGCTCTTCGATGACCGACTTTCCTAAAAATCACTCAAGAATTTTATGGCATCTGAAGTAAAGACGGAGGTAAAATCAACGGTAGAAAGGTAGATTTGTTTCTTCCCTGTCAAACGATGAGGATTTCTATACAACTATTTATCCTTTTCACAACAATGTAGATCGTAATGTCATCGTTAGAATGTAGATAATCCGGCCGTCATTTTCGTAATAGGTCTAGTGATTTCAACGATTATAATTTTCGTTGTAACCAAGTTATTTAGAGGGAGGACTAACATAGGAAAAGCATGCTCTAATAGGAACGCTAGTTTGGGTTGTTACATACTATCTCTTCGGTCATGGATTATTGGCAACAGTAGTTGGAGGCATAGCTTGGTTATTTGCATTAAGGGGAATATATGGCCTTAGCTGGACCAGATCTGCAATTGTTGCTGTTATTATATGGATTGTCTCCTATTTCGTAACAGTTGCCCTTGGTTTACCGACCGCGACTGGTCCACTATAAATAGAAAAAAAATAGAAATTAAACCCCAACATTCATCGGGTGGACCTGTGCCATTCTAGTTGAACTTGGAAATTTCTAGTTTCTGTATATAGGGAACTATCTTCAAATCCATATAGTAAGGGAAATTAATAATATCTTTGATTTTTTTAGAATAAATCCCATTTACTACTCGTTGCGATTCAAACGGAATTCAATTTTGCATGTAGCAGGGTTCTATTGCTTGGTATTTAGTTCAATTTGAGAGCAAGGTACACCTATACATTAAAAAACCTAGAAGTCTTAAACAACTTGTGAGTCGTCGTGACGATATCCAGTTGTTAGAATGGTCATCTTGGATAGATTTTAATCGTACTAGCATTGATGAAGTTCCGCAATCAGAGGGAGTCTATAAATTACATGCAAATATGAAGATTTTATTTATAGGAAGTACTAAGAACCTTAGACAATCCCTTATACAAGACCTAACAAATCCTTGCATCAACAATAGCGCTAGGTTCAGCTATGCCAATACAGAGACAGCAGATAAAATAGTAGAGAACCTTTTGGACGAATACCGAAACAAGCATGACGGAAAGTTGCCCTTATGTATGGAACAATGAATGTATGTTCTCAAAAGTTTTAAGCTTAATTTTTTTCTAATTTTTGAATTCATTAAAATTGGATCAGACTCAATTTTCTTGTGTTCCAGGCGACCCTTTCTAAAGCGTACTACTAAAGCAACATATGCTACTAAACTAAAGAAAGTTTAATTCTGAAATGAGGGTCTTGCCCCCAGCAGTGAACCTACTGTTGGTGTTTCTTCAAGATCAAGATTGATGGTAAGCACGTTTGATATTGACCTCGACTTTGTAGCATCTGTGAATGTAACATTGGCAGTTACGCTAGTCAGCGATTTGTCTTTAAAAGTGGTCTTAAGTGTTTCAGTACCACCATCACTCTGAGCAGTAAAACCGCTCGGAAATGAAGTAATTTTTAGGAGTGTTCCGTTAGGAGCATAGACATACATTACTGCATTTATCACCTGATTCTGTAGCGATTCATCTTCAACAGAATAATCAATATTTACCCGGACTTGGTTTGCATCAGTATTTGTTAGAGGTGTGAAGCTTGAATTCCCTGCAGAAATGGTTATGCCCGGAGTGCCTTGTGAGAACGCATACGGTGCAGAAACTGCTACAAAACTCAAACCAAGTATCGACAATCCAAGACCTAACATAATCATATAATTAGTTAATTTTGTCATAGCTGCTTATTCATCCACAATCACTTACCCAACATCAATAAAAAAACTTTACTTTTGAAATTCCAAATCCCAAATCCCACCTTTCATTCGACTCTGAATTTCATTAAGACTGTATCATAACCAATTGTGATTAATTCAGCTCTCGATTATCGTTTTTCGTTTCAGCTCTTCTGTCAAGATGCAGATTAGCTTTTAGCATGATTTCGCTCAGCTTTCGTTCATCAATTTTAGGAGAATTAAATTTGCTTCCATTTTCCAACTGTGATTGATTTTGAATGATATTTTAATTTAATCGATCCAAAACGGAAATGATACTTTCAAATTTAAAATCTTGTATCCGTAGATATCGATTGTTACCTAAGAAGATGGCGATCTAAAATGTGGTTCTTTATGCAATAGGGGATCAAAGCTTGGATTCTTTTGTTTGGAAATCTAAATCACAATTATGCAAAAAATTGGTGAAGGTTCATTGAGATAGTTCCCTTGAATTAGGTTTCTTGCCTGTTATTTAGTTACTTCTAATGTCTATTGCAGATAGTTTATAAATACTTAATAATAGTGCGAATGTCTTAGAATTGAATTTTAATGGTAGGAATGATTAAGAAGAATCTCAACCGCGGACCGGATGAAACAAGAAAATTTGAAAAGGGTAAAGTAGATATCGCAACTTTTAGTGATGTTACGATTGGAAGAGCCGAATTTGAGCCTGGCTGGAGTTGGGAGAAATGTGTCAAACCGATAGCAAAAACCAATAGTTGTGAAGCACCACACACCCAATACGTGGTATCAGGAAGAATGAAAGTTGTTATGGATGATGGTACCGAAGAGGAATTTGGTCCTGGTGATGTTGGAATTATTCCACCTGGTCACAATGCGTGGGTAGTCGGAAATGAGAAATGCATCACAATTGATTTCACAGGTATGACGACATATGGAAAAAATCAATAACTGAATACTCAAGTCCCATATTTTTTCAATTCAAGACGGCGAATATGGTCTAACGTTCCTTCTTATGATATATTTCGCAATAGAGCTATATTTCCCACGATGCAACGATTTGTTCAGGACTAGTCATACTCATCCTGACGCCGAAACCATATGCCAGTTTCGTTACGTCCCCTAGGAGCGCGGTCTAGCCATTGGTACATTCCCCAAAGCACGTCAAGACCTCATGCATATGTCGAATAGGTGTGATATACGATACCATCCTCCAGTACGAATGCACTCATTGCCGGTCTCTCGCGGGTATATGTGAGTACGTCGGTCCCTGCCATGGCGGCGATCTCTGTCGCAGGTCCTTGATCATCACGTGATCGCCATTTGGCTAGCAGTCATTCCTGCAAGCGAATCACCTGTCACCTTTTCTCGCTCGTAATTATATTCAATGCCTCCCTCACCCTGCTGTTCCTCAGTGAACCAAACATTAAAGTCGAAATTAAAGTCGCTGCCTAGTGATGATGCCCAGGGGAATGTCCATCCCATTCGGCGCTTGTACGCCTGCAGCCTTGCAAGAGGGGCGCGCGATACAGCTGAAAGTGTAACATCGTGGTTAGCCAGATGTACTTCCAAGCCATTAAAACCGTCGGGTATTGCTGAACAGGCTGGACATCCGCAGTATAATCTGGTCCAAACATGAAGTGATAAATAAGTAACTGTGATCGCCCTCGAAATAGATCTGCTAGTGATGCGTTCCCTTCTTCGGTATCAAATCGATAGTCATTTTCTATCCTAACCCAGGGCAGCTTTTGCCGTCGCCGGGCAAGTGCATCGCTACGTCGCGTGAGATCCTTTTCAGCTTCTAGTAGCTTGAGCCTTCCTGATAGCCATTGTTTACGTGTCCCCTTTTTATGTTTCATCAATGCCTCTCTCCAAAAATACTATTTTCGAGTGCATTTTCAACTCCAGTAATTATACTGTTACGGTTACTTTCTACCATACATTGAGCATTACCATCTAATAGGAACTAATCCTATGTAAGCTTCAGGATCAGACATTCTGAAATACCTGTTATGACCATTATTCGATCCTACAAACACGCTGATATCACCATTGGAGTTATAATGTTTATAGTGTCTTATATAGCATATATTAGTTTGATAGCGTCTTAATTCCCCGTCATAATAGAAATTGACATGACCTTGAGTTCATAGAAACGTTACCAAAGGATAATGCCCATCATATTATTGTTGTAGCGACGTCAATTACATAATTATGATCCGGAACTAATAAACGGACAAAATTAATTCGGGCCCGGAGGGATTTGAACCCTCGACCTGACGCTTAGGGGGCGTCCGCGCTATCCATTTTGCGCTCATCTCAATACGTGAAATGATCTGCGCTACGAGCCCGAGAAATTTGAATATCGATGTAAATATAAAGATTCAACTTATAATTCGTCACATCCCATCATTAGTCCACATTAGCTCATTTTCAAGGAGCATGACTTACGTCTAATTGGTTAAAAATAACTATAAAATTCCACGTCATCCTTGAATCCTATGTCTTTAATCAATAATCCTTCATGACAAAATAGTAATCATGATTAAGGATAACGCAATAGACATGCTGAATTGCAAAGCGTTTTTTCAATATTTTTTATAAAATTCGTCCTTTGCATTTTTCTCTGTTTCATTGATACCCCATAGAAACTCTACATAATTCTGGGCAAATATGGTTACGAGAAATCGGAATAGGTCTTCTACAGATTTATATCCATATTTCTCCATAAGCTTCTTAACGTTTTCTTCATCTTTTTGGGACAATTTTATTCGAAGTTCTTTCATCTGCTACCACTATATATGAAAAGGTATTTTAATTAATTCTTACTGGTTTTCTTGGCTAGGAATCAAACTTCATCACATCACTTGGTCATAGAAATTCTTGGATCTACATTTGACAATATTGATTTAAATGAGCATCCACCAACCGAAATTTGAAGGCAGAATCTTGCAACTAATATAAGAAATACTATGTGTCTAAGATTATGAACCAAAACATAAGATGGCAAGAAGTCCTCAATAAAAGGGCGATCGGGATAGATAAGTGCGATTTAGGTAAAGTCGAACAAATAAATGATGACATTATAATTACAAAAAAAGGTCTGATTAACAAGACTAGATACTTGATGCCAAAGAAACTGGTAGATAGGTTTGATGGAAATATGCTTTATTTCAAAATTATGAAGGCAGAGGCCAGGCAATTTCGGCAGAACGCGCTAATACAATAAGAAATAACGTATATGAAAAATTAATAGATAGCCGGTTTACATCTCAATTATTAGGATCATTATCATCCTTGCTGATGTCAAAAATTATCGCAAGATAAGCAAGATCTACATTATGGCCGCAAACCAAATAAATAGAATGATAAAGCTCGTCTAGTAAGAGATTAAAGTGAGATAATAGCTGGAAATGAAAACATCCCCAGACATTCCATTAGTAGATAACGAGAACGAAAATTGTATTAAAGTCACTAATCTCAAAAAGCAGTATGGCAAAGAGAAGCCTTTAGTTATAAATGACGTCTCCTTCGCGGTAAAATACGGGACAGTATTTGGTTTTTTAGGTCCTAACGGCGCCGGAAAGACTACAACACTAAAGATTCTTACAAGTCTTCTTAATCCTTCATCTGGCAATGTAACTATATTTGGTAAAGATCTTTTTAAGAAACAATCAGAAATCAAACGAAAGATTGGAGTTGTTTCTCAGAATCCTAGTTTTGAAGCAAACCTAAAAGTAGAACGGTCGCTTGATCTTTATGGATTATTGTGGGGTCTAAATGATAGAAAAGCAAGAAAAGATAAAGTGAAGGAAATATTGAAAACCTTTGATCTAGAATCTATTAAAAATTCAAAAAATGATGAACTATCGATAGGTCAGAGAAGAAGAGTGCAGCTTGCCCGAGAATTTATGCATGACATGGACTTGCTTTTTCTTGACGAACCTACTGTGGGACTAGACCCGTCAGCCAGACGTATGCTTTTGGACTATATAAAAAAACATGTAAAGTCAGGACTTACCGTTTTTTTCACTACCCATATTATGGAAGAGGCCGAATATCTGTGTGATGAGATTGCAATAATAGATAACGGAATAATAATCGCGTTTGATACTCCCCTTGGACTAAAACAAAGATATGGACGTATGAATAAATCTATAGAAATTACCTTCAAGGATAACCTAAATGAACCCTTTATAGATATTTTAAAAGAGATAGTAAAGGAGAACAAAAAAGCTAGCGATGATGAACTTAACTACACTTATCCAGAAATTACTTTGAAGGGTGAGAATGCAATCAAGATCAAGGTTAATGACATTGAAAAAGTTATTTCTGATATATTTCTAGTCGTTCCTAAAAATGGTATGGAGATAGAAAATATTTCGGTGAATTCACCATCACTGGAAGAGATTTTCCTCTCTATAGTGGGGAATTCAAAGGACATTTTTAATAAAATATGAGGAAAATGAGTTGAAATTTACAGAAAAGTACGTCTTTGTATGGGGGATCTTACTTTTACTATATAGAAATCTTTTTGCAGCTATAGATAAAATGTTTTTCATATGGCAGATATTGTTTCCCGTTTTTCAGATTTACATAATGGGGTATGCATATTCTGCCTTAATAGGTGATCAAGGAATTAAAATAGGAGCATCATCCATCTCTTATGTTGCGTTCTTGACGACAGGAATGATGGGATTTAATGTGATGCAGGGAAGTCAAATAGCTGGTACTATTTTTTGGAATGATAGGAAAAATGGGATGTTTCATCAAATTTTGGCAATGCCATTTAATAAAATACAGTACGTAATCGCAAATCTAGTAACACTCATAGTTATAGGACTGACAAGCGCAACAGCTATAATCTTAATTGGTTTGCCAACCATTTTTCAAGATATGAATATAACGGCATGGGGAATATCATACACAATATTTGCGATTGTAGCAGGATCCATATTTTTTGGCTCGTTCACGATAATTCTTTCAACAAAGATGAAAAGTAGCGAAACGTATAATGTATTTAGTAACGGACTGTTCATATTTTTTATATTCGTTAGCTCAGTGTTCTATCCTGCAGAAGGTTTACCTCAGCCTTTATCGGCAGCGTTCTATTTCAATCCACTAACATATATAGCTGATATTACAAGAGCAGGTATATTCTCGCAAGTAGATGCATTTACAAATCTAGAAGTACTTGCTTTAACATTGTTTTCCGCTAGTGCATTTGTTATTGCTACCAGAGCAATGGTAAAGTTGCAGATCTAAAATAAGATGACAAAATTTTATTTTACTCTAGCTAAATTGAAGAGATAACCTATTAAAAATATTATTTAAGTTCCCTTATTTTAAAACATCCGTTTTCTCATCGTTGCTAATGTGTTTTTCTGAGTCAGTTCAAACTAGAACCGACGGTACTACCTGCAGAAGAAAAAACTATCCAACGATGAAACTACAGCGGAGTCATCGTGTCGATTAATCGTGCATTTGTTATCTGGCCATCTTTTTCGCTAATCAAAAAGTCTACAGTGTATTGTAAACCTCCAAGTAAGAAAGTTACTTGAGCGTCCCAGGCTTCTCTATTCTGTTCATTTGGAAATGGAAGAAGAGTCCTAATTCTAAAAGCTTCAATATCGTCCCCATACAGCGCTTCGGTTGCTTTCCTTGCTGCTGATTCAACTTCTTTTTCGGTGTGGACCGGATTCATAAATCAAAGTGTATTTTGCAAAATATATAAGCATTATTATTTTCCAATATACAATAATTTGGAAACTAAAATAGATTATAAAGTCGTGAAAGTGATAGCTTTTGCGCAGCTTGCGTAGTAGCCACCTTTCCATCAACTTTTACAACATATGTCTCTGGATCGATTTCTATTTTGGGTATCAAATTATTATACACCATATCTTCCTTTGATATATTGCGGCAGTTTTTCACCGGTAAGAGGTTTTTCTTTAGACCTAATTTCTTTTTAATACCATTTCTCATGGCATTCTTCGAGGTAAATGTTACTGATGTAGAGTAGTTAGCTTTTCCCATAGCTCCAAACATTGGTCTGTAATACACAGGTTCTGGAGTCGGAATTGAAGCATTTGGATCGCCCATTAGAGAATATGCGATAAATCCTCCTTTAATAATGAGTTTGGGCTTTATACCGAAGAATTGTGGGGTCCAAATTACAATATCGGCTAGTTTTCCCTTTTGAAGTGAGCCTACATAATTTGAAATTCCATGTGTAATTGCTGGGTTAATAGTAAGCTTTGCTAAATACCTCTTGACACGCAGGTTATCATTGTCACCCTTTTCTTGTTTTAGCCTTCCGGACATCTTTTTCATCTTGTCTGCAGTTTGCCAGGCCCTTGTTGTTACCTCACCAACTCTACCCATAGCTTGGCTATCAGATGAATACATGCTAATTGCTCCAATATCATGTAAAACATCTTCAGCAGCTATTGTTTCAGCTCTTATTCTCGATTCAGCAAACGATACGTCTTCTGAAATTGAAGGATTTAGGTGATGACATACCATCATCATATCAAGATGTTCTTCAAGAGTGTTAACAGTAAATGGTCTTGTTGGATTTGTTGATGAAGGTAAAATATTGAGTTCACCTGCAATTTTTAGTATATCCGGCGCATGTCCTCCACCTGCCCCTTCGGTATGATATGTGTGAATCGTCCTACCAGAAATTGCTTTTATTGTATCATCTACATATCCACATTCATTCAGAGTATCGGTATGTATCGCTACCTGTGTGTCGGTTTTATCTGCAACCTTTAGAGCTGCGTCTATAGTAGCTGGAGTGGTCCCCCAATCTTCATGAAGCTTTAAACCACATGCCCCTTCATTAATCTGCTCTATTAGAGAGGGTTCTAATGAGTCATTTCCTTTTCCCAGCAACCCAAAATTTACCGGAAATTCATCAAGGGATTCTAGCATTCTATGAATATTCCATGGCCCGGGCGTGCATGTTGTAGCTTTAGTTCCTTCAGAAGGACCAGTTCCTCCACCAATCATTGTGGTGGTACCGCTACAAATTGCTTCTACTATTTGCTGAGGTGAGATAAAATGTATATGAGTATCAATGGTTCCTGCAGTGCAGATGGTATGTTCACCTGAAATAACTTCGGTATTTGAGGATACTGTCATGTTCCCAGAGACTCCGTCCATAACATTGGGATTACCCGCCTTGCCAATACCCAAAATCAATCCATCTTTGATTCCTATATCTGTCTTGATGATGCCCAGCATTGGGTCCATCAGGATGGCATTAGTAATCACAAGATCTAGAGCATTTTTGCTTTTTACTCCACTGGCCTGTCCCATGCCATCTCGGATACTCTTGCCTCCTCCAAATACAAGTTCGTCACCATATGTAATAAGATCTTTTTCTATCTCTATTACAAGGTCTGTATCTCCTAATCTGATTCTGTCTCCCTTTGTTGGCCCGTATAACTCCACATATTGTTTTCTAGGAATTTTTAGAACCATGACTATTCATCTACCATAAATCCATTTTTCTTTAACTTCGAAACAGATCGCTCCTTTTGTTTTCTTGTAAGTTTACCATTAACAAGACTATTAAAACCAAAGACAATTTTTTTCCCACCAAATTCAGTTAGCTCTACAAACCTAGAATCCCCTGGTTCAAATCGAAGAGATGTTCCTGACGGTATATTTAGGTGATAACCAAAGGTCTTATTCCTCTGAAACAGGAGAGCCCTGTTTGTTTCGAAAAAATGCGTGTGAGAACCTACTTGAATTGGTCTATCGCCTGTATTTTTTACATTAATCTTGATCGTTTTTTTTCCTACATTTGCAATTATTGGATTCTTAGATAAGAAATATTCGCCGGGGATCATGATTTTATCCTCATTATTCAAACAATAGGGTCATGAACGGTCACCAATTTGGTACCATCATCGAAGGTTGCTTCCACTTGGACACTCTCTACCAGTTCTGGTACTCCGGGCAATACATCATCTTTGTGCAAGACATTTCTTCCCGAGTTCATAAGCTCAGAAACGGATTTGCCATCCCGTGCACCTTCAAGAATATGATCAGCTATTAGCGCAACTGATTCGGTGTAGTTGAGTTTTAGGCCTCTTGTTTTTCTTTTGCGGGCGACCTCTGCGCTCATGAAAATATACAATTTATCAATATCTCGTGGGGACAAAAACATTCTAAGTTCAAAAATTATTATAAAGTCATATATTTATAATTGATCTCAAATTATCAATTAAAGATAAGTTTTCCATGGATCACAAAAATATGCAGTTATTTGGTAATGGTGTTAAAAGAACATATGGCACTGAAGCTCGAAGATATAATCTTCTTGCCGCAAGATTGGTAGCTGATCTTGTCAAAGGTTTTTTGGGTCCAAGCGGACTTGAAAAAATGTTTATTGATATTCTTGGTGAGATGACCGTTACTAAGGACGGGGCAACTTTCCTTAGAAAGATTGATGTTGAACATCCGGCTGCTAAGGTAATAATCGAAGCTTCCAATGCTGTGGATAATGCTGTCGGAGATGGTACTACCTCAGTGGTTGTACTTTCTGGTGCATTAGTTGAAAAAGCAGAAGAATTATTAGAAATGGGTATTTCTCCACATAAAATTTCGGATGGTTATTACAATGCAATGCAAATGGCAATTGAAATAATTCGGGATATTGCTATTGAAACGTCAAATCATGACAAACTCATAATGAAATACCTTGCCGATACTTGCTTGAAATCAAAAGCAGTCAATCAATTTACCCAAGAGATGATGATTCCAAATCTGGTTGTTGACGGAATTTGTAGGATTGCAGATTTTTCAAAAAGGTACATTGAAGTTGATGATATCAAAATTGAAGAAAAGATAGGAAGTAGCTCTGAAACTGAGCTTATTCAGGGGGTTGTTGTAGACAAAACAATAGATGATCCATCAATGCCTAAACTTATTGAAAATGCAAGGATTTTGCTTCTTGACAATGACATTCAAGATGAACGAACCAAGACCGATGCTGAGATCAGGATTTCAAATCCAAGAGAAATTACAGAATTCCTTAGTAACAAGACTAGTAACTTGCTTCAAAAGATTCAATACGTCATCGAATCTGGTGCCAAGGTTGTTTTTTCGCGTGGTGGTATTGATCCTCTCGCATTAAATCATTTTTCTAAAAATAGGATCTTGACAGTTAAAAGGATCAAAGAAAATGATTTGCTATGGTTATCCAAAGCAACAGGAGCCAAGGTTGTTAGAGATCTCGATAGGATAAATAAAGATGATATGGGTTACGCTGCAAAGGTTTACGAAAGAACAGTCGATGATGACAAGATGGTTTTTGTTGACGGATGTTCAAATCCAAAATCAGTTACTATTCTATTACGTGCTACCTCAAAGAAGATACTTGATGAATTTCATCGTACTATACTTGATTCTATTTATGTTTTGAGAAATTTTATCATGGTACCAAAAATCGTTCCTGGAGGAGGTTCGGTTGAGGCCTTCGTTGCTATGGTTATAAAAGAAAGATCTTACCAATTTTCCGGTAAGGAACAGATTGTTATTCAAAAATATGCAGAAGCTCTTGAAGAAATTCCCCTAACAATTGCCAGAAATGCCGGGATGAATACTATAGACATAAGAACTCAATTGAGAGGAAAGATTTATTCTCAATCTTCATCGAAAGGTAAGAAAAAAAGAAATGCAAATGGACTTTACAATAATCGTTACTGGTATGGCATTAATGCAATAGATAGAAAAATAGATGACATGATGAATCTGCATGTCGTAGAACCACTCATGGTTAAAGAACAGGTTCTTGTAACTGCAACGGAATCCATTGTATTGCTTATGAGGGTCGATGATGTAGTCATGAAAAAGCCAGTTGAAACTCATGGACATTCTCATACTCATTTGGATGGAACTACACATTCTCATAAGGGAGGAAGTAAACCGCACGATCATTTCGATAGATTAGGAAAAGTACAGAGACCTACGCATCACTATTACTGAGCTAAACACAAGTATACTGTTAGGCTCTTTTAGATTGTAACTGTTGGCTATTATATAACATTCCTAAAAAAGGATTGTTTATTATGAATCACAATTTTCAAAATCAGGTAGACAGAATATAACTTGTTGTTGAAATAGGTTCCGTTATTGTTATGTTTAGTTTTTGTTTTTTTTCGGCGTTTATTTTGAAATTAATCTTTCTGAGACTTTCTGGAACGCCGATCATGACTTGATCCGGTGATAATAGCTTTGAAAGATTTGATGTTATTTCATTACCTTTCTTATTTAACTGTAATTGGTTGATTATGTAATTGAGGTAAATATTCAATGTTTCATTGATATTTATCCTCATTTTTTTTGATATTTTATTATCTATAGTCTTGATGGAATTTTCTAGAATAACATAGTCTGTGTTGTTGTGAAACTGAAAGATTCTGGTTATTGGTGCAGTATCAGGTTCTCCTTGTATGGTAATTCTAATATCTATCAGAATAGTCAAACCGATCCATAAATTATTTTTTGGCCTCTTTCCCGTAGTCTAGGGGAGGCCTCTTTGGAACCTTAGCTTTAGGTCCATTACCAAAGTCATATGTATTACCAAGACCTCTGTAGAAGTTTGGTCTCACTGGATCCCCTTCAGTCAAACCTTTCTTTGTCAGAGACAGGCCTGCCAATAGTTCTACAATCAGTCTGTTTGCTAAGCCGGATGTGATACCACCATTATACGAATTGCCGTCACTTACATCGTAATTGGGGGCTACTTCAACCAAATCAAATGCAAATCTGTCTGGATCAAATGAGGTAGAAAGAAGTCGCATCAATCGCATACCCTCTCTGGATGTCAATCCATTTGGTTCAGGTTCTCCTGTACCAGGAGCATATGCTGGATCGAAGGTGTCTATATCCCAGCTTATGTAGACTGCGTCAACGTTGTCATTTGCCCTGTCTGCAGCCTCCTTTGCAATCTTGTCAATACCTAACTCTTCGACATCTAGCATTGTGAACCACTGGAAATCCTGATCAGCCATCCATTTATACAAGTCGGGTCCAGGCCAGTATCCTCGTGGTCCTATTAGAGTATAGTTCTTTCCTTTGAGACATCCAAGTTCCATTATTCTTCTAATATGTGCACCATGATCATACTTGAATCCAGTCAATCCTTGTGGGGCACAATCGGCATGTGTATCAATATGAATCATTCCAATATTCTTATACTTCTTGGCAAACGCACGGACGTTTGCAAAAGTTATCGAATGATCGCCTCCGAGCATAACGGGTATGCCATCCAAATCTAAAACTTCTTTAACTTTATCGGTCATTCTCCTATGTGATTCAACGACATCGCCAGGAGATATATTCACATCACCATAGTCAACCGTTCTAAAAACGCCAAATGGATCGACTCCTGTTTCTATGTTAAAGTGCTCGTATGGTGGAGATGGAACTGTAGAGGCCGCCCTTATAGCGCGGGGCCCGTATCTTGCTCCAGGACGAATAGTAGTACCAAAGTCAAAAGGTTCTCCAATTATTGCTACATCAGGTCTAACACTTTTTAGCTCTTCGTGACTTCTTATCCAAGGCAACTTCAGAAATGTTGGAATTCCCACAAAAATTGGCTCATCGTTACCTTTGTAAGAATTACCGTAAAATTCCATACCCATGCTTAATCCATTCAACTGAGTAGATGTATTTTTTAAATATTTCTAAACCATTAATTTCTCCCTATTAATCTAGAGTTCGATTCAATGTTATAATATTCTGTAAATAATTATTAAATATAATTTAATAATTCTAATTCTTTGTGTAATAATTTTACTTTTTATTAAATCTTTAAATACACATTAAATTAACAAGTTTGGATGGTTTCACTTGACTGGTATGGAGTCGGTGTTATTGCATTTTTAGTTGTGTCTTTGGTCGTTGGAACATTAACCTCAAGGTTAGTAAAGAAGAGTAGTAGAAGATATATGGTTGCAGGTAAGAGTCTCCCGCTTTTTTTCGTAGGTACTATGCTGGCTGCCCAAGCAGTAGATGGTAACTCTTCTCTTGGTAATGTTTCTCTGGTGTATCAATTTGGCATTTGGGCTGGAGCTGCTATTCCTATTGGACTAGGGATATGCTTGATGCTTACAGGTGCATTTTATGGGAAAAAATTGAACAAGATGTCAATGCTTACTTTACCTGACTTCTATTATAGAAGGTTTGGAGCAGGAGCAGAAGGCATCTCAGGAGTGCTTATGATGATTAGCTTTATAGTTCTTGTAGCTGGTAACTTTGCTGCCAGCGGATATATCCTTACTACAGTATTGCATATTGATTTCTTTTGGGCAATGCTCATAGCGGCACTAGTTGTATTGGTTTACACATTTGCCGGAGGGCTCTTTTCTTCGGCGTACACAGACATATTTCAAATATATCTAGCAATAGGTGCATTTTGGGCTGCTTTCATATTTTTTGCGTTAGGATTTTCCGGAGTCGATTTTGGTACCATATTAGGTAATGCACCACCCTCACATGTTGATCTCTCTGGATTAACTGATATTGGAAATGGGGCGCTCATTAATTGGGCAGGAATTATGGCTTTAGCGTTGGGTGATATAGTAGCGCTTGATTTTATGGAAAGAGTATTTGCAGCGAAAGATGGTAAGACTGCACGGAGAGGTGCATTTATGGGTGGAGGATTGACATTGTTTACAGTCATTCCTACAACTATGATGGGCATAGTGGCATTATATTTCCTTCCGAATTTAGTTGATCCATTTACAGCATATCCTGATTTAGCTATAAATCACGTACCATTCGCAATTGGAGTTGCACTATTGATGGGAGTTTTGGGAGCATCAATGTCAACAGCAAATGGAGGTTTGCTTGCGATATCAAGTGTCATGTCAAGGAACATTATACAAAGAGACATATTGAAAAAGTGGTTCAAGAGACCAGGCATGGATGATAAGAAACTATTGAGAACAACAAGGATTTTTACCATTCCCATGATGACTGCGGCATTTATTCTTGGGTATTTATTGCCTCAACCTGGTGTCTACCTCATTTTGGCGTTTGATATCGTGTTTGCCGGTGCGTGGGCACCTCTTACACTTGGTCTGTTTTGGAGAAAAGCAAACGCCCCAGCTGCAATCACATCCTTAGTCTTAGGAACTGGACTTAGATTGTTATTATTCTTTGTTATACCCATAGAACTTGCAGGACTTGATACACTGATACCCCCAGTTGTATCATTTGTGGCATTTATCGTAGTAGCGCTAGCAACACAGAAGAGGTATCCTGGAACAGAAAGACACGGTGTTATAGAATATGTACCACCAGAAGAAGATGTAGTAAACGGTGAAGACCTTAAAGGCTATACGAGTCCAAGTGGTTTGAAATATTCTTGACCTCAAAGTCGCCCAAGGCTGGAATGTATTTGTCGATACCTCATATACCTGGGAGATTTGTTGAAGGTAGGAATTCATGAATATCCAATACTAAAGAGGTCATTAATTTGCTATTTCCTAAAAAGCCAGAGATTAAGAATATTGAAGATGTAAAAGAGCAAATTATCAACATGATCTTAAATCAACAAAAACAGATCAAGTCAAACTTAGAAACCTCTGTTTCGGTGGTTCAAAATCTTGTTTCCGAAATTACAGAATTCAATGATAGTTGGACGAAAGTCCCTAATATCTATAGAATTGCATGGATATATAACACTGATGGTGATACTGTTAAAAATATCATATTTAAAGACAATATTGAATTACCCAATGTGGATCATGATTTGGAACTTATTATGAAAATGCTAAATCACATGAGAGATGAAAAAAAACTAAAAGTATCCAACATGCCACTATTCATGCATCCTGATGAAATTTTTATAGCTCAAAAGGAAGGCAGATTGCCCCATGGAAACATTAGTATTGTTTCCCAAATTGCAGTAGTGTTTCAGAAAGCAAGAGTAAAATATGTCGGAATAGTCATTGATAGGAACTATCTGTTACTTCAAGATAGACTAATAAACATATTCTAGTTACTCGTCAAGAGTGAATAACGAAGGTATTTTCATGAAATGTTCTTATTGTCAGTACCTAATTGAATACAATTGAATACAAAACAGAATCCTATTGATGAACTGCTCTAGGTTGGCGCCCTTGCCAAGCTACAATAAATCAACAACCTCAATTATCTAGATATTTGAACCTCTATGGTTGAAACATTTCGCTCCCTACCATCCTCAGATTGAATTGTTTGTGAACCTATTTTCACGGATCCAATTTTGTATCCCATGTTATCCATACGTTTGACAATAATTTGTGCCACGTCTACTGCTCGCACAATACTTTTTCCTCTGGCCTTTACAATGACAGTGGGTTCACTTGCTAATTGAACCAATGTTGCTGTAACATAGGTCATCAAAGGTTTCTTACCTATCAAAATTACATTACCAGCTCTCCTTGGTTCAGCACTCGAAGCCATGGATAAATACAGAACACAAAATCCTAAATAAAGTTTATACAGCTCCTTGAAAGTTCTTAATTTATCTTAATTCAATTATGATAATTAAAGTGAGTAAACTAAGGTAAGCCAAGTTATTATATTTAGTTTCAATAGTATATTTACTTCCTAAAACAATTTGAGACAAATGCCGGTGGGATTATTTGGTTCAATTCCATAATCCACTGGTAAGTTGTTTGTAAGAATTTTTGCATTTTTTTTTAGTAACTGAATACTACTATTTTCGATATCATTCTTTAGAATGTTTTAGCAGTATGTCCTCTAAATTATCTGGATTGTCGACTATTTCTTGAACTACTTTGGCATCATCTACTTCATAACAATGCGTAAGATTTTCTTCATCTTTATAAAAAATATAGACTTTGTTATCGTAAACGCAGTAGTACATTTTATCAACAATCATGCCTTCGGGTTTGATCTTTATACCATCTTTTTCAACAATAACAGGGTATTCCACGCTTATACCATGTATTTGAGAAAATAAATTCTATGCGAATCTATGGAAGATGTTGCTTTTCCAACAATGATTACTTCGACTCTCATTTCTAGCGCTTTTATGGGCCTGTGTTTCCCAGTACTACGAGATCTGATATCCACTGAATTGATTCAGTTATATCCAACTCACTTATCTTGATGAATCGGGCTTTGATGGGACCATCTTTTAGGTCATAAATTTCTGAAGGTGAGTTAGTCCCAGTTGATGAGTAATATTCAGCCGAGGTATAAGTTTCTCCATCATTAGAGAATTCAAGTGTAAAGAATTTTATCTCATTGTCTACGTTAGCAAAGCTGACTTTAAGCCCGCATATGTTTTGTTCCTGTCCTAAGTCCAATGCGGTCCATCTTGGCTTATGTGATTCAGTAGAATTCCCGTTGGTATTGTTAACATTGCTAGTATCAGTTTGTACATCCATTATGGGAATTTCATTGTATTCACATGTGTTTGTCGATTGATACTCTCTATTAAAGAAATCTAATTCTTTATGTTGTAGTCCATTTGTTGTAGCCACTAAATTATCATATTGAGTTACTACATGTTCCTCTGTTGGAGATACTTGTCCAAAACCAGATGAATCAGGATCGTTTAATTCAAAACTTTGAAATGAATTATCATTATTATTACTACTTGGCATACCCGTACTCATAATATTATTGTCATTGGTACTCATAATATTGATATTATCATCAGTACTCTTAGTACTAATATTACTTGAATCCACGGCCACTTCTCTTACTTCGGGCTTTTCAACTTCTATCAAGCAAGTATAAGTAACATATTTTCCGTCAGGATATATTACTCTGAGTTCTAAAGTATTTGGACCATATACATCTGCAAAACTAAATTGAGTTTTTCCAACTCTGTGAAGCGGGGTCATCTCTGTTGTATCTGCGTCATAATCAACAAAGAACGCATTTATTTCACGAGGTTTTGTTATAAAACTAAATGTAATAGAATCTTCTGGTGATATCGTAACTTCAGGTTCAAAATCATCTGGTAAATGCGGGAAATTAATTCTTTCCAAGTTTTCATTTTCCATAACTACGAATGGGGACATTTCATAGGACTTGTTTTGATAAACCATTTTGGCAACCGGAACATTAAGCTCCATCTTATTACTATCAACATCTGGTTTTTTGGAATCTGTTGATTTTTCGCTTTTTTCATCAGATTGTGCGGTAGCGGTTAACAGTATAGAGCTTTCAAGAGAAGTAATTAGCATCATGATTAAGATTGACGAGAGTAAAGCGTATTTTTTATTCCGGTTTAACGATTGTATCAAGACTTGATTCGAAACTTATTAGAATTCTTTTATATTTACGGAATGTCGAAAAAATTACTGAAATCAACAACAGGAAAATAACTTCATTGACTAGAAGAAACTACCGTAATATGAATAAAACAATTGGCTGCCATTGAATTACTTGATGTTTTCATAAAATTTAAGATGCTTGGAATAATTTTTTATTCTTCCAAGAATCAATTTATCAAGTACTATTGAGTGAGAATATTTCCTTA
>JAICQW010000069.1 GCA_025937665.1 Nitrososphaeraceae archaeon
TATTTGATAATTTTGATTCTGACCTGCGCTATCGCTACCAATACCACCCTTGTTTAGTATAAAAGCTTCTGTAGCAAAGTTTGTCGATGTCTTAAACCATGCTGCTGCACTGAATTGAGATAACTGCAATGAAGGTGAGCTTGTTACATCTTGATAATTGATTCCGGAAAGTACAAAACTCGGACTGTAGTGGTAGGTTCCTGTTACAGCAGATGATGTACCAATATAAAGTAATGGTTCAGCGATGTTGTCTGGATCTCCAGTAAAGTAGCCATGACCATTCCCATCGCAAATTGTCGCAGGGGATGATCCTGAATTTCTGAGGGCGTTTCTGATATCTGTAGGTGTTGCATTTGGATTCTCAGAATTGTACAAGGCGGCCGCACCTGTAACGTGAGGAGTTGATGCACTCGTACCACTAAATGAGTCAGTATAAGAACTGCCTCTTGCTGTTGATTTTATCAGAACACCTGGAGCAGCAATATCTATAACAGATCCAAAATTACTAAAATCTGCCAAGGTGTCATCATTTCCAGCTGAAGTAGGCGAAGAAAGACCCCCACACTTTCCATCCTTGTCAACTATTGCAGATACCGCCATTACTTCTGGGTAACTTGCAGGAATTACAGTTAAAGCATCTTTTTCATCATTGCCTGCAGCAGCAGCATAGGCTACACCAGCTAATACAGAATTAATTAGCGCAGTACGAAGTGCAGTATTTGTACCCTCGCCTCCAAAACTCAGATTGACAACATCTATTTCGTCTGCATGTGCAGTAACATAATCAACACCTTCTATTATATCGGAAATAAACCCGTTTCCACTACTGTCCAGGACCTTAATTGACCATAACCTAGCACCTGGAGCGATTCCCACCACTCCATCAGAATTATCTTTTGCTGCAGCTATCCCAGCTACTGCGGTACCATGCCCATTATCATCATTGCCGCTAATTGTTCCTGAAACGAATGTTACTTGTCTGTAGATGTTCAGGTCGGGATGACTGAAATCAATTCCGGTATCTAATATTCCGATGTCAGCATTTACAGCGCCGCTTCCATCTCCAGATTTTGTGGAACTGAGATCAGCGTCTACTCTATCAATTCCAGTTGGTAAGCTCTGAATGAATGCTCTGACCTTAATGTCGGGTTCTACATAATCCACTTCGGGAATTTTCAGAATTGCCTCAAGGGCTTTTTCATTTGGGACCTTAATAGAAAACCCATCTAAGGCATTATCATAGATATGCCGCAGTGCAGCTCCTTGACTTGTTGCTTCACCTGCCAGTGATTTTACTTTTCCTGGTGATAATAGGTTGTTATCCTTTAGTACTACGATGTATTGATTTGGTACCTTCTCACCTTTAACGTCTCTTAATTTTTTTGTCACATCCTGTATATTGGTCCGAACCTCATCTGCTATCTTGCTTTGCAGAGAGCTTGTGCCTGCAGGTTTTGCTTCTGCCTCAAGAAAAGATTCCGACAGGGGAATTGATATCGAGCTAGAACACAAAAGCGCTATCAGCGCAATGGCAATAACTATAATTTGCAAATTTGAGTTGCCATGGTCCCTAGTTATCTTCCTCATATGCGTAGTACCCCTCCACTTTGATCACATTATGATATAAACATTCAATCCTCGACTAAAGATAATCATCCAGAATATGAATGAAGAACGACAACAATGCAACATGGAATGATGAGGCAAAACAATGTATGACCCAGAGGTACCTTCAAAGCCAAGCCCTGAATTATGAGAGAATTAATATGTCTTCTCGACAAATATGAAATACTGTGATAAAAGCAAAGTGCGGCCATCTTGTTGAAAAAAAATACATAGATGTACCTGATGGACTGTGTAGAAAATGTCATTCTAATTTTTCCCTCATTCAAGAGCTAGAATCAAAAGGTGGTGAAGATGCATTGGTACAGTACTGGTATGCCATGATTCTTACAAAGTTGTCAGGAGTAAGTGTACAAGAATCTACTTGCCTAATAGGACACTTGATAGAATTTTATCAAAAACAACTAGTCATAGTTCCTTCAAAGGAGAGGTATGTTAGGAAAATATTATATATGTTGAATACTTTGCTGACACCATTTGATGCTAAGAGTTTAAAATAGTAATTCCACCATCAGGAGAACCTTCAAAATAAATTGAAATCAATTATGTGACTGTGAATAATTGCCTGCTATGTTCAGTTTCCAAACATAGTTCTCATGGTCATCCTGGGATCTTGCTACTGACCAGATGTCATAGTTAGCATCTATTCTATCTCCTGCGGCATTAAGGATTATGTTGCCAGAGACTCCATCATAATCTGCTGCAGTAGCATTTATGATTTTTTTAAAAGATTCTATATCAATATCGATATTAATATCAGATGTTATGTTATTACTAATCTTCTCTAAACTCAATGCTGTTACCCAAAAAGTATCATATGCAATAATTGGATAAGTCAATGGGCTGGATCCATGTAATTTTTTTTCAATTTCCTTTTCTAATACTTCAGCTTTAGTGTTAGATAAATTGACTTGAAAAAGCGGATTAGAGAAATTTATGATTTCTGCAAAATGAGCTGCGTCATGGTTTCTTATAATCTGCATGTTCTGTGCAGATGCGTCACTTCCGTACCATTTTACTTGTTGTAGAGTTTGATGCTCATTTGATTGAATCAATATCGGTGTTACCTCATCGAAAGAAACGAGGTAAATACCTACTTCATGAGGATCAAATTTATGAGTTGCATTATCCAAAATGTGGCTCAATTTCTTTAGATATTGATTCCACATTATGAAATTGATTCTATGTAAGCTTGATGAAAATTCACCTGTGTGGGCATGATATTCAACACCCTCCATAACAAGTCCACCTTTTTTTTCAAAATTCCTTTTCATTTCCTTAACCAATTCGTTACCAAAAGTATCACTGCGCCACATAGGAATTACTACTCGAATGCCATCATTCCACATCTTATTTGAAATAAATTCAGCTTGATTCTTATCGTCAGGAACAAACCTAAAGAGATTATCATGTGCGATTGATAATGCAGGAGAAGTGCTTGAGGGACTGATCAAAATAATACCATGTTGGTTTGCATAATCTTTTACAGACATTACAGCAGCACTTGTAGCTGGGCCAATAATGATCCTCACTCCGGAATCAGCCAATTTTTCTATTGCTTGAATACTTTCAACAGGATCTGTCTTGGAATCCCCAACCAACAACCTAATCCTTAAGGATGAATTCTTGTTCTCGAAATACTCATTAACATCTGCTTGTGCCTTCTCTACGGCAATTTTTATCGATTTTCCTCCAGACGACCATGCTCCAGTTAAGGAAGATATCAATCCAATAGATACTTCTCTGATCTCATTTTGGTTATTCCCTTCTAAAATTGAATTCGATCCCTGAGATATGTCATTATGATTTGCTTGAGATAGCGTATATCCTGCTGTTGACGTTATGAATATTAGTGCCAATACAATGGTAGTAACGGCAGTTTTTTTCCTTTTGTTAAAAGTATTTTTTAATTTATGAAATATGTTTATTTGATTTGAATCATTTGCCAATCTAATATACCATAATAAACCTCCAGCAATCATAAGGTAGTGAGCAGATAGTAACAATGCAGATATCCAGAGTTGTTCTACAAGTTCAGTTAAAACAATTATTGCAAACCAGCTGTCCCCCAAAACAATAACAAGGAATCCTATTAACTCACAGGTCCATGCAATATCGTGTTTCATATCCTTTTCTATCTCCTTTTCTTTTCTTAATCCATACAAAATAATAATTGCCATAAATGATAACACAGAGTTGAATGCAGGATATATTACAGTCACAGCAAACATTAGCTGACCTCTTATCGTTGATACTACTGAAAGATCAAGAGTAAGGCTGAAAATATATGCCATGAAAACAGCGATAATACCAGCCACTGCTCCTGTAAATTTCTTGGGTGGTTTCTTTCTCAATGATTTGTATTCGATATAAAGACGAACAATCAAAATAGAATAGGCTGAAAGCAATAACACATCAGCCAGTGATGGTACCGGAGCCATTAAATGCAGTATCACTTCGTAATATGCCCACACAATATTAGCAACAAACCACAATACTAGACCTACAACAAGGAAAATGTTGGCCTTTAGATTGCTTTTATCTTTCTCTTTTATAGTAACAAAAATTGCAAGACTTGCAGCTATAGAGGAATTGATATTTAGTACAAGATTGGCGAAGAATAGTTTATCCTCCTGTGTTGAAAAAATAATCAACGAATCTCCTATGGCTATAGCCAAAATTATTGAAATGTAGAGGTCTCTTGGTCGCAAGTATTCTTGTTTTTCAATAAATGATAGATATATTAAGTATAGTCATAAGGACCAAAAACTTCCTATGGGCCTCTACCTGAGGACGATATGAATTTTAAATAGTTTGCATTTTAAGATATGTAATGAGATCAACCCAATCTTTCAGAGAAGATTATGGTCCATTGAATTCTACTACTGAATAGAAAGCATTTTTGCCAGAATGATCAAAATTAAGATTAGGTGTTAGGATTTTCATCACTTTTGTCCTTGCTGCATCGGCAATTTTCCAAATGAATCCTTTGGGCAATTGTATTTTTGTATGTTGTTCGTCTCCGGTAACTGGGTTTACAAAATTTTCAAGTTGAACATCCATAATTCCTGGAACAGAAAAACTACTTCTCGTCCCGTTCATTTTAGCATTTATTTCTACAAATTGGGAATCCAAAATATATTTGAATGTTGTAGCAAACAATGCAAAAGGACCATTACCTTTAGCTTTACCTGTAAAGATATTCACAATGGCATTCCTCTGATTCTGATCTGAATTCTTTGTAATGAACAATTGTAATGTTCCAGACCCCTCATGGATTGCTTTTGGCCACGATACAGCATATACAACCTCAAGTCCGTCGAGTTTCACATTGCCAAAATCACCTTCTTGGATATGAAAAAATACAAGAGCTCTACAAAAACCGTATGTGGGAAATCCATTAAAGTTACATGGACAGCCAAAATCGCAATTGCAAGTTTCTACGTAGTCTGACTTGATATTCCATTTCGGTATAGACAGCTCTTCTTGTTGAGTATTTCCAGAAGAGGTCATAGCTTAATTAGACTGTTGGCACATATAACAATTTAGGATTTAGAAAATATTAAGAATTGTTCTTCTTTCCATCACATGACCATATTATCTACCGGTTGCATTTCCATACCCATCATATTATCGTGTATTACAATTAACCCTAGATTGCTCAATATTCCCAATGCTACGAGAACGATTCCAACAGACCTTGCAACCCATATTCCTCTAGACCAGATCTTTTCTGCAAATATTATTACTGCAAAGAGGCCCATCCACGTTATGTTCATCCATCCAAGAGCTACCATGATTAGAAAATATGGCCAGCAACATCCAAGACAATAGAGTCCATGGAACGTGCCCATTTTGAGCGCACCTGCTACTCCTTTACTCCACCTTCTCATAAAGAAGCTAAGTGGAGATTCGCAATAGCCAATACATTTGTTCTTTAATGGCGTAAATTGGTATATCCCTGAGAATATCAATATGCTGCCAAATATTATTCCGACAATGTTTGCATCGCTGGACATGACGGCACTATTCATAGGTACTGACCATGCTAATAGTAAGCCCAATCCTGTTAGTGCCCATACTACAAGGTACATACCGACAAAGAGTATCACCTTAAGTCTGGAGAATTTTGATTCAAGTGCTTCTACTGACGAAATCGACTGTTCGTTGGTAAGGAGCTTATTGTAAAGCAAAACCATTGGTACTATTGCGGGAAACATCATTGCCGCCATTCCAGCCGTCCAACTAGCAGTAAACAATCCTAATAGTATCGGATTATAGGTAATCATGATGTCCATCATGTCAGGCTGATTTACAGACATGATCCACGACAATGCAGAGATTGATACGAGTGAAACCAGGATGATTTTTTGCAATTTTCTCATGTGCAATCATTTTTACAATAATAGAAAATGCAGCAGAGATTCAAATTCTACCAATTTATTTTCCAAAATGAAGAATTTAAGATTTGTACATTACTAGGTAACTCCAATCTGCAATTGAAATTCATCGATCCTTACCATCTCATTAACCAGAATTAATATGAAAGGAGCATCTGGGGTCATCTGACCAAAAGATTACGGGCTTGTATGGCTTTAAACACCAATTAATACCAACACATATATAGTATCTTGCACCTAATATATTACATGTCTTCAAACAAGGAAAAAAATAGAGAAATAATTAACATCACGTTAGATGAAACAAAATCGACAGTAAAAAAGACAACCGATGAAGCGATTAAGGAAATTCCACGATACACCAAAGCGGTAAATGACTATCAAGAAGAATCTATTCAAGCTGCAAAAGAAATAGCTGATAATTTTCTAGAATCTCAAAAAGAGATTATACATTCACTGCAATCCTTATGGATTCCATATGTTGAAAACGTACAGAATTCATATTGGTCATATTGGAGTTCACCAAAAAGAGCCACTGAGAACTATGCTAGAGCAGTAAGCAATATTACTGACAGTACTATCGCGTCAAGCAGAGTAGCAAATAATGTACTATTTGCTTCTATGGAAGCCTGGAAAACATCTTTGCAGCATGCAAGAGACAACGCCAAGGAATTTTCACGCCTTAATGCAAATTTCGCCAGAACATTTGAAAATGTTGCAAAAGATAGCTTGCGAGATTTTTCAAATAGAGATATACAATCACAAGCACACACGCGACAATAAGCTTTTGCGATAGATAAATGCAATTATCTATCCTTTTTTGTTTTTTATTTTGTTACTTTTGTAAAGAAGTTTGAATGGTATTAGTAAGCTAGCTTCAGTAGAAATAAGCTTTATTCCTTACTACGAACTATAGCCTAGGATGTCTAATTAACATGCATGGAGATAAGTGACGGCATACACAGTAGTAAGATACACGTCATTAGAATGTCTCCACTCCGTCACTGTAGTACCGGAAGACTACAAGATGAATATAAGAAGACTGGAGATGATATTAAGAAAAGTGAAGTTGTTTTTTCAAACAAGTCAGAATGCTACTGCATTTCAATGGTAGACATAGTTGGTTCTACACAAATCACATCAAAACTATACAACTCGGGAAAAATTAAAAAATTTTATACAGTCTTTATCAACGAAATTGCCGATATTGTAAAGCTCCATGAGGGAAAAATATTAAAAACAGTCGGCGATGGTGTAATATTCTTCTTTCCTAAAACCTCAGCTGTAGACAATATAGACGGATTCAGACAGGCATTGGAAAGTTTACTTAACATGGTATCATCTCGTCATATTATAAACGCTAAACTTCACAAAGAATTCCTTCCTGATATTTCATATAGAATTAGTGCGGATTATGGTAAACTGGAAGTTGCGATGTCGGGTGAAATATCCAGTTCTTACGACCTCTTTGGACCTACCATAAACTTTTGTGCTAAAATTAATAAAAAAGCACCACCAAATGGGATAGCCATAGGTGCCGATTTGTGGAGAATCGTAAATTCATTTCCAAAACTTGCCAAACGATATGACTTTCATGAAATAAAAGAACTGTCTTGGAAAGAGAACAAATATTCATATCCTGTATATACGCTAAAATCCGCTACAGAACGATATATTGCCAGAAAGTCAATATTGTCATCCAGAAATGATTCAATGTACGAAGTTGGATCTACACCGAAAGTCCTAACAATATTGCTGATAGATGACGATCCATCTATCTCCTTTCTATTTACTCAATATCTTAGATCAGCAGGAATGGTTGTAGATTCATATACTGATCCTGAGAAAGCCCTTACTCATTTCATAGAATCAGATTATAGACATTATGATCTGGTTATTACGGATATTCGAATGACTCATCTGAATGGTTTTGAATTATACCAACAATTAAAAAGTCTTGATCCAAATCTCCAAATAATATTTGTTACTGCCCTTGATATTGCTCAAGAAATTACTACGTTATTACCGGAGGTAAAGCTAACCCAATTCCTGATCAAACCAGTAAACCCAAATGTTCTGATTAGTAGTGTCAAACAACATGCAAAGAGGCATATCGAGGGAGAATCATCATAACCATAGAACAAGGGAGGTGGATACAAAAGTTGGCACCCGCAACACAGGTTATCTTTGGAAAGAGAAACGCCATTAATACCGAATTGGGAATTTTCAAAAGAGCAAACAAGCGGATTGACACTTGCATGACCTATACCAGACCTTCGCTTGCAGTCTCCATAAAACTAATAAGAGATGCATTTTTATCGGCCAAGAGAAGAGGTGTGAGACTAAGATATATCACTGAAATCAATCATCAGAACTTTGAAGACTGTAAGGTGTTACTAGGTATAGTAGATGAGCTAAGACATCTAGATGGTGTAAAGACTAACTTTATGATAAGTGAGGTAGAATATTTAGCGCCGTTAATTCAAGAAAAAAGTCAAGCCATTGCGTTGGAGCATATTTACAGTGACACAGCTCAAATTGTTGAACATGGACGTTGTATATTTGATACTCTATGGAGTAAATCAATCTCAGCTGAAGAAAGAATAAGACAATTACAGGAGGATACAATACCTCAAGAGACAAGGATATTGGACAATCAAGATGAAATAATTAAGCAGATGATTCATTTGTCTGAAATCTCTTCAGGCTTGTCAGTTGTATCAAATCATGGAGGACTGCAATTAACTTACAACAACTTCTTGCAACAATGCAAAAATGTCCTTGAAAAACAGAAAGGGGGAGAAGGGGAAGGAATTAGATGGATCATGGGGATTGAAAAAGACAGTGTCAAACTGGTCAAGAAGTTTCTTAAACTAGGAGTTAAAATAAGA
>JAICQW010000157.1 GCA_025937665.1 Nitrososphaeraceae archaeon
CGAGGCTAACCCTCCGTTGGACTCAAGGACTTTATTCATTACCACTCGAAGACTCCAGTTGTGTGGCCAACAAAAGTATCCCACTTACACTTTTTGCAATAATCATGGCCATCCTTATCCGCGAGATGAAATTCTCTTGTGTGATAACATCGCATGCATATAATGGATTTATTCAGGATTTGTGTTGTCATTTTCCCTAGTAAATAAAGCGACTGCTCAACCCCTGTTGCCGTAAATCATATAAATTACATTATACTTGCTAAATCTTTATGGAAAAATATGTTCAAATATTTGTCTCTTTTTTAGTTATCACTGCTAGTATCCTTATCCCCAATCTGCAAGAGGCCGCGTCTGACGGACTATTTGAAGAGACACTACCACCAGCTTCTGTGGGAGATAGAGTGGCAAGCCTTTATACGAAAATTAGTCCCCCCGTATTGACATCCGATACGGTACAAAATGCTTTCTTTCAATTAAGACTATTTGACTCAAATACAATGAATAATATCACTAATGTTAATTATTTCTTAACAATAAACAAAGAGGATAAGGTATTACTCCGTGAATTGTTTTATTCAAAGGAAGGACCGTTAACATTAAAATTCCGACCAGACAATGGACCGATTAGGATCCATGGCAGTATTGAACCATTTTTGGGAGGAAGGACAAGTGAGACTGGAGACATCACGGTGTCTGGCCCTGTGCTCACTGAGGGTGGACTATATCATTTTGTCGTAGAAATTTTTGGAATTGACAATGTTAGAAATATTTTCGTACCAGAAAATGCCCCTAGATTTGATTCTTATCTCAGTATCGGTGATGTATATACAACCAATCTTACTTATGGCGATAAGAACTTTAACACCACATTAATCTCATATTATGATAAAGTCCAAAACTTCACCTTTGAACGTGATGATTTGAAAGCAGAATGGAAGATGCCATTTAATTGGAACGTTTCCAGAATTAGAGAACAGAATATTTTTGTTCATGAGGAAATATCCATTCCCAAACCAAGCCCATTTGCGAATCAAAGTTATTCGGGAGAAATTAATGGTATCCCATTACCGGCAAAAATGCTTATGATCGATCCTACAAATTCAACCAGGGACATAATTCATTTTATGATTCCTAAGGATGAATTAATTTCATTGGCGGAAAGCGTAAACAAAGACGGAAATTCAACTAATAAATTTATGAATTTTGGATTAAAACTCGGAGGCAATGTCAGTAGTCAGGCAAGTATGATGAATATGAACATGTCATCAATGAGTTCCGGATATAAGTTCTCTGATGGATTCTAAATTCAATGGCTATTATCTACAATGGCTATTATCTAAAAAATGAAAGATTAACTTCGAACTTTCTAACTTTTCTTGTTTTTTCTTTGTAATTGAAATTGTCGTTAAGCCGTTAATATTGTTACTATTTCACAGTGTTAAAATTCGTTATGAAGTGTCACAAGTGTTCAGGCGTCGGTACCCACGCCGTTATCGGTTCTAAATTAGGATTCTAATATAGATATCAACAGCTGAGGTTAGAGTTTTTCTCAATGAGACCTTTGTCAGGATTCCTCGGGGTTCCAACCGTGCTGTTGTCAATCCGAATGTCACGTGGGGATCAGAACTTTAATTTTGCAATGAGGGTCTGCTCCCCAGTAGTGAGTTTACAGTTGGTGTCTGTTCAAGCTCAAGATGGACAGTAAGCACATTTGATATTGACCTTGTCTTTGACAAATCAGTGAGTGTAACATTCGCCGTTACGCTTGTCAGCGACTTGTCTGGAAAGGCGGTCCTAAGCGTTTCTATACCACCATCAGCTTGAGCAGTAAAACCGCTTGGAAACGAAGTAGTTCGTAGCAGTGTTCCGTTCGGAGCAAACACTGCCATCACCGCGTTTATCATTTGATTATTTAGTGATTCATCTTCGACAGTATACTCTATATTTACTCGAACTTGGTTTGCATCAGTATTTGTGAGAGGCACGAAGCTTGAATTACCTGCTGAGATAGTTATACCTTGAGTAGCTTGTGCGAATGCGGACGGTGCAGAGGCTATTATAGAACTCAAACCAAATATCGACAACGCTAGACCTGACATTATTATATAGTTAGGTAAATTGGCCATTGCTGCTTACTCAACCAGAACGAATTACCTATCCTAAATAAAAAATCTTTCCTATCGATATTCCAAATGGATTAGTCAAGAAAAAATAAAATGGCAGGAGACGGCGGTTGAAGGTCTTGAAAACACACATCACCAAGATGTCAAAACGTTGCATTTTAAATTGGATGAAGCGATAGAATCTCATGAAAGAGTCTTCACCAGCCAGAACTGAATATTTAACTTTTTTATTTATCGAATATTTTGTTTACAGGAATTACATTCCTGATAACGAATCATAAAAGTTAAATGTTTTTTGACAGAAATAATATACAATGGGTACAGGCTTCTTGCCATTCGCGATTGTAGCGATTTTATTTTTCTTTTACTTCTCTCCTTCTACTGCAGGGAACCACGTCAGCTGCCAAGTATCCAGGTATGTACCTTCAGGGGTCATTTTAATTTCCAATGCTGCCATATACCCCGAGATCAATGGAAGAATACCTGATGAGGATAAGAATTTCACAGGCTCAGTGAAGGCAGAACCTGGTATTCTAAATATTAGTAACATCATTGGAAGAATACCTGATGAGGATAAGAATTTCACAGGCTCAGTGAAGGAACCCAGTATTCTAAATATTACTCAAACTCAACTAAATATGAGTCTGATTGAAGCTGCAAACAAAGCAGAGAAATTAACAGGAAATAATTCCCGCGTCGTAGATGCCAAACTATCGACAAGGAACGGTTATATCGTTTATGAAGTACTATTAGTAGGTAAGAATCCTGACAGTCCTTTCACATGGCTAATCATTGATCCTGGGAGTAGCGAGGGGTTTGCTGATAAGATGACCTGTAAATGTGATGAATGCAAGCAATTCGCGGGAAAGTGGATATGCACAGGTTGTAGATGTACGCCCTAGGCGTAAAAAGTGATAAAAATTTTTTCCTCATCCATATTCTCAATAGCAATCATGGATTTGGGAACGACTAGATCAGGATTTTGAATGTCTAGTTTCTTCATATAGAGAACGTAATGAAGACAATATACACCTACAAACTAATAATATTTTTGGTCTTCGGGACGCACTTGCCGTTTAGGGTTCATCGGGATTCGAACCTTGCATATACTAGGGTTCTATTACATGGTATTTAGCTTTTATCCAGACTCGAACGGGTATTATTGACAATCTCAATCTGTATAAATTACGGCCTTCGTGGAATAATATCAATCTATGCAATCCGTAAATTATTATAAGGTTAAGGTAAAGCTCATCATATGAAAACATTATCTTGTAGAGAAGCGGGTTTTGATTGCGACTATGTAGTAGAAGGAGAAACCGAAGAAGAGATTTTTAGAAATGGAGGACAACATGCGATGAAAGATCACGGAATGAAGGAAGAAGACCTAACTCCTGAATTCAAAGAAAAACTCAGAGGATTAATTAAGAATAACTAGTAACACAACTCTTTTTTGTTGTCCACTTTTGTTTTTATCAACTAATTTGCGCATTTTGTAAAAACTAATTGCCGTCGGTATTTGTCTTCAATCTTAATCTGACTGGACAGGAAAGACAAATATCCATAAATATGTCATTATACGATTTCGATATCATATATTGAACCATAAAGCTCAACAACAGCAAAAACCAAGTTGGAAAGTTCATGCATATTTTCTAGATGCGTGTAATTGTGACTGGGGATGTCCCTGTCAGTTTAATGCAAATCCCACTCATGGTAATTGCGAAGGAATTGCTGGATACCATATATTAACTGGTAATTATGGAACTAACGTTAAACTAGATGGACTTAATATGGCATTGATAGCTTCTTGGCCTGGTCCATTACATGAAGGGCGTGGGAAAGCCTCATATTATATAGACAATAGGACAGATGAAAGACAGTTTGAGGCGTTGTCAAACATTATTACAGGTAGGGCAGGAGGAGGACCTTTCGGTGTGTATGCAAGCATTATAGAAGAAATCCAAGAACCCAAGAAAGCAAGTGTAAAGTTTCAAACTGAGGAAATTAGAAGTCGTGTCACCGTGTCTGAGACGAGTGAGGATAAAAAACTAAGAATCAGGGAAGAACAGCCTAAAAATGTCATTGCTGATGCATGGCTTGAACCTATACGAAATCCCGTAACTGGTAAAGCCCATAGAGCAATAATTGAAATCCCTGAAGGTTTCGAGTCTACTAGAATGGACCAAGCGTCTATGAAGACACTTGTTGCAAATGACGGCTATCTTAGCTTTCGATATGAAGGAACATATGGTAGTTTTTCAGAGAACACTTGGAAGGGACCATAAGGCTAGATATTGCAGGTCATTTTAATCTGTGCCTGTGATAAATTTACCTTAATTCTATCTCCAATCATCTATTGCATAGACGTCCTCAATATGATACCCTGAATCATCATTTTTAGTCATCATAACGCCCTGGAATTCAGTCCTGAACCCCATGGAAATCATTTTCCTGTAGGCCGCC
>JAICQW010000058.1 GCA_025937665.1 Nitrososphaeraceae archaeon
CCTTGGTAGCTCAGCCTGGTAGAGCGTTGCCTTGGTAAGGCAAAGGTCCCGGGTCCAAATCCCGGCCAAGGCTTTATTTCTTAAAATTCACATTGATTTCAAGGGTATTAATAGATAAGAATAATTTCATATTCTGGTCAGAAATTGTAAAACAATTTCCGAACTATATCTAAACATTAACTTACGAACATACCCTGCCGATGTAATCTATGACTTTTCTTGTGTATGTGAATGTAGATTCCTTAATTTTTCATGTAATTGGTTTAATGATAATGTGAGTCCAATTTCCTTTGCATATGGCTGTCCTTTTGCAAATGCTTTTGCAATATTACTTACAAACTCCATGCTTATTTTTGGTGGTAACGGCGCCTCGAATGGATCTACATGAGCATCTACAATAACAGGCACATCGTCTTCCTTCATGGCGTCATGGATTACAGGCTCTACTTCTTTGATTTTTGTTATTGAATATCCTTTCCCACCACAGGCCTCTGCAATTTTGACGAAATCTATTTGTGAAAATTCTATTCCATATTCGGGATTACCAAGAAAAGCCATCTGCTCCCATCTTATCATCCCCAAGATCTTGTTATTCAATATAATTACCTTGATCGGAAGATGATATTGAACAGCAGTAGCGAATTCACTCATAAGCATGGTAAAACCTCCATCTCCAACGAACGCAACACTTTGTCTATCTGGATATGCAATCTTGGCGGCAATGGCATAAGGTACCCCGCACCCCATAGTCGCTAGAGTTCCAGATCCTGAAAATTTCATCCCGCTTTTTATTTTCAAAAATCTAGCTGCCCAACATGTATTAATTCCACTATCGACTGATATTATCGCGTTATCATCCAACTCGTTTGATACCGCAGCAGCGATAACCTGAGGCTTTATGGGTTCATCTACTCTACTACTTTGCTCTACTAGTATATCATTCCATTTTTTCATATCGTCTTGTTTCGATCTTAGAAATTCTTTGCTTGTGCCATTGTTATACTTATCTGACCTTCGATCGTAGAGTAACGGAATTAGATCCGACAACACCTGCTTTGCATCCCCTATTAGGCCAATTTCCACTGGATACCTTAATCCGATTTTTTCAGGTTTGATATCAATTTGAATACCGATAGCCTGTCCCGGTCTTGGCAGATATTCGATATAAGGAAAGGATGTTCCTATCATAAACAACGTATCACTTTCAGACATTGCGTCACTTGATGGTTCCGTACCGAGAAAACCAATTCCGCCCAAGCTATATGGATGATCATCAGGAACGACGGCTTTTCCTAACATTGCTTTGATGATTGGAGCATTTAATTTCTGTGCAACAGCAATTACTTCTTCTGATGCATCTAATGCCCCTTGACCCACCAGAATCACAATCTTATTTCCTTTATTCAGAATTTCAGCAGCCTTTTCAGTTTGTTTCTTATCTGCTGACGCCGGTGTTACGGAAATATCTGAAGTGTGGCCTGGAACTTTGTGTCTCGAATAGTGGCCCTCAAGCTTTTGTTCCTGAACATCATTGGGTATGTTAAGATGACTGACCCCTTTACGAACATAAGCAGTTCTACATGCTATGTCTACTGCCATTTCTGCCTGTCGCGGTGAGCCTATCATGCTGTTATAGACCGAAACATCAGAGAAAAGATTCATCAAATTTACATCCTGTTGAAAGCTTGAATTCATCAAATCCATAGATGTTCCTCCTGTAATAACAATAACTGGTGTGTTATCCGCTTTGGCATCGTAGAGGCCGTTCAGAAGGTGTATTGCACCAGGTCCTGCTATCGCAGTACATACTCCAAGTTTGCCTGTATACTTTGCATATCCTGCGGCCATTAGGGCAGCAGATTCCTCGTGTCTTACGAGAACGAATTTTATCCTGTCTTTCCTCACTCTCAAAGCTTCTATGAATCCGTTTATACTATCCCCTGGAATTCCAAAAACAACATCGACCTTCCAATCAATGAGTGCCTCGGCAACAATATCTCCAGTCTTGAGATCTTCGTATTCACTCATACGGTAATATTGGTTCTTATTTCTAATAAATCTAAATGCATACGAAATTCAATCAATCACTAGTGCTCCCCTTCCTACTTGTGTTCAAAATATCCGATTTTCTCAATGCCCATTTCGTTGATGAGAATGAACCTTAAAATCTGCATCAAATTCCATATGTTTTTATCAAACTTTCTGATTACAATATATATCCAATGAGGGTATTCTTTGGTTCTATTTGGGGTATCTGAATGGCTCTTAAAATGAGGTATCTTGAACTCAACCGGAAAATAAGGGATGTAAGGATGTTAGCTATACAAGGTATAGCAGAAGCAGGTTCGGGACACCCAGGTGCATCTTTTTCGGCCGCTGAGATCATGGGAGTTCTATATTTCCACAAAATGAAACATAACCCAAGCAATCCTTTGTGGGAAGAAAGGGATTATTTTGTAAATTCGAAAGCACATTCTGCCCCAGGATTTTATGCAGCATTAGCTACTGCCGGCTACATAGATACGAAAGAAATAAAAACACTTAGAAAGCTTGGCTCACGATTACAAGGTCATCCAGTAAGATATTCGGAACGGCAAAAGGATCACAGTTTTCCCGGAATAGAATACTCGGGTGGCTCTGAGGGAATAGGCTTGTCAGTCTCGATTGGTATTGCACTTGCAAAGAAGAGAGATGGACAAAAAAATAGAGTTTATACTTTGATAGGTGATGGAGAATCAAATGAGGGCCAAATTTGGGAAGCCGCAATGGCTGCCTCAAAATTTAAACTAGATAACTTGGTAGCTATCCTGGATAGGAACAAAATCCAGCAGGATGGGTTTACAGAAGAGATAATGCCACTAGATCCTGTTAGAGACAAGTGGGCTGCGTTTAATTGGAATGTAGTAGAGGTAAATGGACATAAGATTGAGCAGATAATAGATGCCTTGAGCAGAGTTGAAAGAGTTGAAGATAAACCATCAATAATAATTGCGAATACGACCAAGGGGAAAGGGATTAAACATATGGCGAACAATCCACAATGGCATGGCAAAGCTCCTCCAAAAAAACACGTTCCAATTTTATTAGAAGAACTACAAAGCGAGATCTTGATTGCACCATCAATTATTGCAGGTGAACCAGAGAATTACGAAGAAAAGGTAAGAAGAGCTGAGCGAGCAGGCGCTGACCTTATTCACTTAGATATTATGGACGGTAAATTTGTACCGACAACTTCGTTTTTTGCAGATACTATAAAGCATCTGAGAAAAATTTCAAGCATTCCTTTTGATGCGCACTTGATGATAGAAAAACCAATTAATCATGTAGAAGATTACATTGATGCAGGATGTGATATTATTACAGTTCATGTTGAAGCTTGCAGTGAAGCGGAGTTTGTGGAGATTAACAAAATGATACTAAAAGCAGGAATCAGTCCAGGGATCGCGATAAATCCCGGAACTCAGTTTCCCTCTTGGATAATCGAGCATCTTGATAACATAGATATTATGATAATAATGTCCGTGAATCCTGGTTTTGCAGGTCAAAAATTTATTCCAGATACATTGGACAAGATGGCTGAAATAGTCAAGACGTTGAAAAGTAACAACTATAAAGGATTTATCGAAGCTGATGGTGGTATTGATGCAACAACCCTCCAACAGGTTTTTGACGCCGGTGCGAGAATCATGGTAGCTGGCAATGCGGTCTACGGGTCACCTGATATCAATTCCAATATTATCCAGCTTAGACACAAGGCCAATGTTGCAATTGAAACAAAGTTATTGGAATTAGCAACAATCAATGACATGAGATCTGATTGGATTAAATCTCGTAAAAACATGCTTATACCTTTAGCAAAGGAACTTAGCATCGAGGAGGATTTACATGCAATTAAGTGACAAGAACGTTATTTCCGATATGAGAACGGCGTACGGAAAAACGTTGGTGGATCTAGGCCTAAAGGACCCAAACATTATCTGCGTCGGAGCCGATACTACTGATTCCCTAAAAACAAAAATGTTTGGAGACAAATTTCCAAACAGGCTTTACAATGTGGGAATTGCAGAAGCCAATCTTGTTTCTATAGCTGCTGGATTGGCAATTGCGGGTAAGGTGGTTTTTGCTAGTACCTACGCAGCTTTTTTGCCTGGCAGATGCCTTGATCAGATTAGGAATGCAATCTGTTATCCCTTTCTTGACGTAAAACTAGTAGTATCACATGCCGGACTTACTGTTGGTCCCGATGGTGCCTCACATCAGCAAATAGAGGACATTTCTATAATGCGATCACTTCCAAACATGAGAGTGCTTGTTCCATCAGATTCTGTAAGTGTACGCAATTTGATTCCGCTATTGAGTAATACTCCCGGGCCATTTTTCATGCGGTTAGCTCGTCCTTCAAACTCTAATATTTATGATGATAATTTCGGACAATTCGATATTGGTAAAGGTAACGTTATTAGAGATGGTTCAGACATTACATTGATTTCCTGTGGTTTAATGGTTTCAAAAGCGATAGATGCAGCACTAACACTTGAAAAAGAGTATGCAGTGTCATGTAGGGTGGTAGATATGTATTCTATCAAGCCAATTGATGTTGAACTGGTATATCATGCAGCAGTAGATACTGGTGCAATTGTTACTATTGAAGAGCATAGTACTATAGGAGGACTGGGAAGTGCCGTCTGTGAGGTTACTGCCGAAAATCATCCCGTTCCTGTGAACAGAATGGGTGTAGGAGATACTTTTGGGGAATCCGCTAGAGAAACCGAGATAGAGTCACTCTTAAGTAAGTATGGCTTGAGCTCTGATCATATCATAGAATCTGTTCTAAAGACAAGGAAAAGAATGAAGAAATGAAAATTTTTCTTGACACTGCAAGTATTGAATCCATAAAGAAATTTGTTGATATGGGAATAGTGGATGGAATTACAACAAATCCTACACTGATTTCTAGGGAGAAAGGTCACCCTGAGGACATAATGCGAGAAATAGTAAAAATTGTAAAAGGGCCAGTAAATTTAGAAGTTGTTGCAACAAAAACTGAGGAAATGGTTGAGGAAGGATTACGATTAAAAAAATTTGGCGAAAATGTTATTGTAAAGGTCCCCATGACCAGCGATGGACTAAAGGCTGTAAGAAAACTGGATGAGAATAAAATAAAGACAAATGTTACCTTGATTTTTTCATCAAATCAAGCACTATTGGCTGCAAAAGCCGGAGCATCATATGTCAGTCCATTCATTGGAAGACTCGATGATGCTGGTCAAGAAGGAATGACAGTGATTAAGGAAATTGTCCAAATCTTTGGCAATTATGGTTACTCATCAGAGGTGCTGGTTGCTAGTGTGAGACATCCCATACATGTTATTGAGGCTGGAAAGTTGGGCGCGCACATTGTTACTCTCCCACCAGATATACTGGGTAAAATGATGAACCATCCACTCACTGATAAGGGACTGGCTCTTTTTCTTTCAGATTGGGAAAAGGTAAAAAAAGAACACAAATACACCATTTAGATTTTATTCTGAATTGTAGTTTCTCAGAGTATCGGGATTAATATTATACCTGTAATAGTGAGAGAACTCTTTTTGGGATTTCATCTAACTTGCTCACAACCAAAGTTCTTTCATACTCAAGGTATTTCAAATTTAAACCAATGTTGATTGCGTTATTGACTGTTTTCCCTACACCTACTGCAACCATGTGAATTCCATTCATCTTGTAGGTCTTAATTGTAGATCGTACTGCATTGTAGTCAGAAGGCTCACCATCAGTTAAAGTTATCATTATGTCTGGTTTGTATGTTTTCATTAATGGTAACAAGATATTATAAATTTCTGCGAGCGGTGTTCCCCCGCTTGGCTTGATTTGAACCAAATTACGTGCATTCATTGAAGTCCATTTGACATCTGGATGCTTTATTATCCAGCAGCTCACTTTCTTATTTTTGGTACTAAATGCATAAGCGGAAAATTTCACATTCAAAAATTTTAAAGCTTCACAGAGTGCAACAGTGGCTTTTTTATACTCTAACTCATATTCATCAATACTACTAGAATGATCCAGCAAAAGTGCAATTTTGGTGTCTATTGTATTTTTGAAATCCACGAGAAATGGCTTTGGTTGAGAGTCTATTATTGATTCTACATCAAGCTCGTCTCCAGTAATATCATGTATTTCTCTCCATCCTCTTTTCCAGGATCTGATGACTGATTTTAATTTTGTAATCAAATCATTATCATAAATTATGCTTTCGTCTATATCGACGTTCTCTGGAACCTCCACTCCAAATTGTTCCATTGCAGCGTAACCCTTGCTGTCAGTTTTTTTACTTTCCTTTACCAGACTTTCATATTCTTTGAATATCTGGGTCGCGGCAATTATATCATCTGAAGATTTTTCCGTGACTTTATTTCTGATTTTTATCACCTTCTCTATTTCTTTAAGTAGAATATTTTCAGTCATCGATAGACCAATTTTACTTTTGAGGGAAACAAAGGGGATTGTAAAAAGAGAATCAATTTGAAGCGTTTTAATTATTTTCGGAATTTGGTGTTCTATCCATTCAGTTTTGTGGTTTTTCTTTATTGATTCATCAATTAATTCTCTGGCAACGTTAGCGGCATCTTGAACTCTATCAGATTCTGACCCGAATAATTCACCCTTGACGTAACCTGTTAAAAGGTATTGAGAGAATGCTTCAACGATCTTGTGTTTACCGTATAACGAGTTTAGTAAAGGACGTGACAGCCATGATATACCTTCATTAAATATTATCTCATTTTCCATACCTCTCCATTCTCTTAACCCCAAAATTTCTATCCTCTTCATTTCAATTGAGTTTAGAATGAATCCAAAAGCGTGGTCGTTACTAAGAACTTTTGTTGAGCTTGATAATCGCATTGATTCATACCACAATGAAACACGCCACTGACGATATTTTTGAAATTCTGTCCCACTATAATATCTTAGTGAGGGCATGAAAATTGTATTTTTTTCTAAATTGGTCGTGGGGGTTTTGTCTTCTATCAACAAAATAATTGCTTTATTGTTTCCAGACCATCTTCTAGATAGAAACGTTCCTAGATTTATCAGAACATCATTTCGTAACGAAAAATTTTGAACGTGGGAAAATGACATCTTCTCACGCAAAAATTGATGTTATCATGTCCATTACTTTTCTATATTCAACTTCTCCCCACTGATCATAAACATTAGCATATACTACTTCAGCTGCTTTTATGGGCGATACTTGGTTTGATAACAACCTTGCAAATGCTATTGACTCTCTGATACTAGGGCTATAGTAGAGTTCCTCTAGTGAGGCAGCCTCTCTTAGGCTGTTGGCCAGTTTAAGTGCATTGTCAATATTTCCTTCCTGAGCTGAATCAAAGTTTACGTGGTATTTGATGATCTGCTTTTCAATTTCTTTCGGAGGATATTCAAGTCTCAATCTTACTGGAAATCTGCTTAGTATTTGTGGCGGTAGCTCCTTTGTGCCTTCGTGTGAAAGTGGGTTGATTGTAGCAAATACAAACCAATTATCCGTTGCATTGATTAGTTGGCCGTCAGCTTCTTTCAGGACAATTTGTCTTCTGTCATCCAATGCTTCATCGAGACGCAAAAGTACATCAGCTTCTGCAGCATTGAGCTCGTCGAGATATAATATTCCACCGTCTCTCATGGATTTGATTAATATGCCCTCTACAAATGTAACTTCTCCTTGGTTCATGGTTTTAGTCCCCACTAGATGCGACTCACGTGTTCTCAAGCTAAAGTTAATCGAATACAATCGCTTTCCCATATCCGAGGCAAATTTTCTAACCAGGCTAGTTTTTCCTGTACCTTTTGGTCCTATTATAAGTACAAAAAGGGATGAATCATATGCTTTTTTGATTACCTCAAACGAACTATTCCAATCAAAATAGTTAGAGTCAGTAGAGTCTTTTGTCATTCATTATCTATTTTTAGGACATGTAAATAAAAACTAACTGTTGATTTTTAATTTGACCTTAGAATAGATTTTTTATCATTCAGGTAATCCGTAATCAGAATCTTGTCAATTTCTGCCGGGTTTATATAATAAGATCTGCCCTTCACATATTTTTCCAACTCATTTACATAACTCAAAAGCGAGTCCTCCTCACTAACCATTATGGTGTCAATATCAATGCCTAGTTTATGACATTTTCGTGCTTCCAGTATTGTCTTTTCGCCAATGTACTGATCAACCTGTCTATATCTATAACAGAGGTAAACTAATTTCCCTGATTTAGTATCAAGTGTCAGCTCCTGTTTTTGCTTTACCGAATCCAATACATCATTATCAGGGGCATAAAATTGGGAATAGGGCCTTTCGCACAATATTTTATTCTTTTCTTGCTCAGTGTCTATAAAACATGCGCTGGGATGACCATCTGTTACAAGGACAATTTTTCTGTTGGTACTAGTCTCATTTTGTAGAATTTTCTTCGCCAGTCTAAAAGCAGCCTGATAATTGGTATAATGCATAAAACCCACACCTGATTCAAATGTCTTGAGGTATGGTATGTCGTATGGTGATACTTTTGAAGCCAAAGCCCCAAAACCGACTATGTGGATTGAATCTGAGGGAAAAAATTTTTGATTCAACAAATACAAGCTCCATAATGCCTTTTTAGCAGCCTCTATTCTACTCATGTCGCCGAACATTGTTGAATACCTCATTGTAGAGCTCAGATCAATACAGTATACAACTGCAATGCTCACGTCTCTTTTTGTTTCATAGACTTCCAAATCTCCTAGTTGAAGATCGATTGGTAACTGGATTGATGATCTGGAACTATATCTTCTTTGAATCGCATTCAATATTGATCTTGGAACGTTCACTAATCTTAGGTCATCAGACGGATCGTACTTTTTCGTAGAATCTAGATTTAGAGACCCACTACCGCTGAATGTGGTCTCATGCAGTCCAATAGTACCTTTGTTAAGAGCTCTTATTACATCCTCTAACAATTTTCCTCCAACCGCAAAGAATCCTTTCTTACTTAACCATTTTCTCGAATCTTTGATATAACCCATTTGCCTGAGTTGAGCTATAATCGACGATTCTGTTCTATCGGATTCAACGTTATCTGATTCACCTTGATTGCTTTCTTTATCCTTTTTCAAATTCTGTAGTTCTTGCTCTATTTCTTCTAGTTTTGGCTGATCTTCTTTCATTATCTCTTTACCCAATACTTCCAGAAAATCTTGGAGTAAACTCTTTGGAATTGATTTTGTTGGAGCCTTATCTTCCTTGTCTTCCGGAAAGTCAAGGATATTATAATAAGTAAATCTTTTGATGTTGTTGCTATGCGTGGGCATAAATTCCTTCCTTTCTGTCCAATATCGGTGGATCAGTAAACCTAAGCCCTTCTAGAACTAGTTCAGTTACTGATGAGAGATACTCTGGATCTTCCGTATCTTTCGAAGTATCAACGTTTATTGCATTTTCCAATAAAGATTCTTCAAAATGTTTTTGATCTTGTGAAATATTATTAATCACAATATCCATTATTTCTCTTAATGAGCTAAACTTATTTACTTGTGATTGATAACTTTTTGGATTCTTGGCACTACCGGAGATGTCTTGTGAAACATGAAAGGCCTTGTTAATTTTGAATTCATTCTTTAGATTCATTAGTCTATCAGGAGGAACATTAGTTACATATTGAGCACAAACTTTCTTGATAGCATCTGATATGATGCCATCCAAGATATTCATTCTGTTTTCATGACTGTCATCAATTTCTGACAGTTCAAATTTTGAAGTTTGACGAATTGAATAAATGTCACTAAACCGAGGAACAGCTTTGATGTTGTTAATGATTCCTC
>JAICQW010000331.1 GCA_025937665.1 Nitrososphaeraceae archaeon
AATGAATTGATCATTTCTTCTATGATCGGCAAATATGTAGAATATTTGGCCTTTTCTGAAGAATATAAAATAGAATAAACTTTATCCTCTTTTATCGCTAAAATTTGCATGAAGTCTAAACCCTCTTGCGTGAGACTGCCCACAAGCTTATACGCTGGAATAGCATTATTAGCTAAATTAGTCGAAGTTAACTCACTAAATTTAAGATCTGGATATGGTTCTAGATAAGAAGTAAGAGTTGCACTCGTGAAATTACTCAAGGCTGTATTATTCGAGACGGTATTAATTTCTAAAATGACGTTTTCACGAAAGCTATCGGTATCATTTTCCGGTGGAGAGTTAAATCTTAGGGATAATAAAGAATTTGAAGTATTTTGAATTATTACGTCCCACCCATCAGGATACTGTGTTCTAATTCCATAAACAGGACTTTCGAATACTAGAGAGCCACCAAGAGATTGAACTGAACTCTCTGTTGTGGTGGTATCGTTATCAATACTTTCTATGTCTAGGTTTCCTCTGAGAATCTCGCTTTCGATTTCTTCAGGGGATTGTTCCTGCTGTGCTAATATCTGTTGATTATTGATACTATTGCTAATTAATAAAGAGAAAATTATACTGATGAGTAGTAGCGGTGTGACGACGATTTCTTTAGTTTTAATCAGTTTCATTGATATAGAACAATAAAGGGTTTCTTTTATAGTTATTTGAATAAAAGAACATTTTTTTATTGGCTTTAACAGAAACTGCATATATGTAAGCATCACTGCCTTAAAAGTTGCCAAGAACAATGCATACTGTGACATGCATGTAAAACCTCTCTTGATAAATGTAATTTTGCTATTATATTTCAATAATTATTTAGATTCTTAAAAGAATAGTAAAAAACAAGGAGCCGGTTGGTGTGGTTATTTTGACATTATTACGTGGTATATGTTCGAATTGTTTTGAGTGCCTGCGCCGTCCATAGTAGCGGATTGTACCCATAGCCTTGTTGTTTGACAGTATCGACCGGTTCACACAGTAACGGATTTGGAACCTTTGCAAATTCATTACCACCTGGAAGCTGTGCAATGTATGGTCCGGCGAGCACCACTGTCCTATCTGAAGCCCCCACACTAGATCAATACACTCTGCAGTTGGACATCTATTGCTTTGTATTTGATTGACAAGTTGTTGTATTGGCTCTCCGCAAGTGCGTATTGAAATTGAACTACAGTTATTGCACACTTATCACAATTGTGATTCCCGCCAATAATAATAACAACGAAAGAGGAGGAACTGCCATAGTCAGAGGTTTATTGCCTTAATTATTGGTTGGGTTCTAGTAGAAAACGTACATAGCATACTTTATTGATCTGTATAAGGTCATTTGAGATAATTTCTTAAGACTGCTTTCTATATTTTTTGTTAACGAATCTCTCACGGTAAGAAGGGTGTTTATGAAGAAGAGACTGGTTGTTTACAGTGTCAGGATATCGATGGAAGGTTTCACTCCAGGATA
>JAICQW010000033.1 GCA_025937665.1 Nitrososphaeraceae archaeon
CATATGTTCATCAACAATAATCTGGTCGGATTTGGTATGTTGAAGAAACTCTTTAATTTCGTCGACCTTACCAGAACCTAAACCATATATCGTATGTCTGAGATTTTTTTGAGTATAGGATTTTACAATATTAACATTGCCTAATGACTCCACCAAACCCTTTCCTTCCTGTTGACTGAAATCATCAGGATATGTTACTAGTATAACATTTTGATTAGTTTTCAGAATGTCTCAGGTCCTGACCAGTCCATAAAATCATCAGGCAAGTAATCGTTTTTGTGTCCCCTAGAGCATACATGTGAAGTTGTAGTAGTCTCTAAATTAGAATCTTTTGTATTTTCAGGTATGTAGACACCGGGAAACACTTCGCCACAGTTCTTGCATTTTAACATCAACATAGGCATATGGAATAAACTAATTATTATACAACAACAAGCTATTAAAATCTACCTATGGTGATTTCAAGTAAATAAACTAAGCCGTTTTTGGTCATCAGCCACAGAATATATCTTCATCACATTTAGAAGATATAATTACTAAAACCAAGAAATGGTATAATTAACCATGTGTTAGATGTGAATGCTCCGCTCTAGTAACAACAATAAAATATAATTTACTGAATTAAGTCCAGGATCATTTTCAACTCATCTATTTCACTCAATATAGCTTGTCTATCAATGTCATCTCTACCGTCCTTTGCTATATATTTCACCAACCTTTGACATGCTTCAATCTGTCCCAATATCAAATCCTTCTTATCATGACATAGACTATGGCAGGTATCGATCATAGAATACGTTACTTTTCTTTTTCTGTTTTCACATTCACAGGTTTTTGCAACAATGTCATAGGGTGATTCTTCTTCGGAAATATTCAACTTACCGGGCCACCGTGGTTGATTCAAACCAGAATTCCAAGGTCAGGCCATGAATGTAATCATAAGCCAATCTGTATGATTCATGAGCCGATATAGGCATTGACTCTATGTGATTATTACTACACAAAGGACAAGTATTGGGAATCATAAAGTCGGCTAGTGACGTAGCACACCAATGACATGATTCGCAGAGTAAAAAGTTTCTTGTTTCAGTAAACTTATCTTTACTTTCATAAAGCAACGGATAAATCGTCGAAGAGCTTACAATAATGAACCATATCCTAACGCCACTTGCATATTCATTTTATTTAACATCAAATTCAATTGGAGTCGTTATGCATTTAAGCCTATCTACTAATACCGATGAGAAATAACAGTAAGACTCGTGTTCGATAGAGTATCTTGTAGTTCTAAGAACTTGTCTTACTATAAGTGAGTGTAAATCGGTGGTAATAATCTTACTTCCAACGCACTCAATATGTTATCTACGCAGCTATTGGTGATGAGAGATGGGATTATTAACTTTGTTTCTGTAGGCAACAAACAATTAATAACTTCTAAAATTGCAATTCGTTGTCCTATATCATTTTCCTCTCGGCATTTTTCAACTAAGCTTATCAGGTGAGTTGTATTTTGTATCATTGTGTATTACTTACTAATAATATAGATACAAAGACTTAAGAGTGTTTAGGTACATTCAAATCCGCCTACAGATTAATTACCATTTGTTGTATAAGGGTTAGAATTTGATGTTACTACAACATGGCATAAAATGATGTAATGTTATGTCAGTATAAAATTCAGTATAAATACAAAGGCTGATATAGCATGGTGTGTAATAACTAATTGTTTGTAATTAAACTCAAGAGTGTATGATTTTGAAAATATTGATGATTTCAACTGAATATCCGCCTATGCAAGGTGGAGTTGGACGCTACTGCAAAAAGCTTGTCGATTCATTAAGAAATGAAGGTATGCAGGTATCTGTAGTATGCAATGAAGATGGAAATGGCGATTATCATGGCATTTCGCCAAATAATCAAGATAATTCTAAAGTTCTCTTAAAAATTGTTAAAGAGGTTGAACCTGATGTTGTCCATGTTCAATATGAGCATGGACTGTATGGAATACACTTAGATCCAATTAACCCTGGAAAAACTCGCACAAATATAGAATCATTTTACAATGACTGCGCTGTTCCTATAATCACCACATTCCATTCGGCTTACTCTTTCACTCAATGGATGAAGTTGGTAGTTCCTCTAAATAATAGGAAATTTGGGCGCCTTGGGACTTGGATTAGAATGGCTTATGACTATTGGACACATTTGCTAAATTACGAGTCATTTAATTCCCTAAACAGGGAAAAAATAGGCTTCAATAGAGCGGGAGTTGTATTTTCAAAATATCTAGCCAATATTATACCAGGAAGTACCTTGATATACCATGGGGCAGAACCCAGCACTTCGCCTCCTATGAATAGAAATGAGGCGAGAAAAATGTTCTCACTTCCAGAACGTGAAAATATTGCATTAGCTGTGGGATTCATGACCGCAACCAAGGGATGGGATATAATTGGAAAGATGAAGATACCAGATGGTTGGAAGGTTGTAATAAACACATCACGAAATCATTATGGACGGGAAAAATTAAAGGACAGATTTGAAAATAAAGGCGTCATAAACTTAAACAAAGGCTTTCTCAGTGATAAAGATTTGTCACTACTATTCTATTGTGCTGATGCTTTGGTCCTGCCTTACAAAGTTACTTCTGGTTCAGGTGTAATGTATGATGGATTAGCTCATGGACTTCCATTTATTTCAAGCAAGTTAGAATTTTTCAAGGAATTCTCTGATATGAAGGTAGGGATGATGGTTAATCGAAATCCCATAGAGTTTGCAAATTCACTTCGAAAACTTGAAATGAATTACAAACAATACAAAGATGCGGTACTAAACCTTAGAAAACATCTCTTATGGAAAGAAGTAGCGAAGAAGCATATCTTGCTTTATGATTCGATTATTAATCATGCTAGTCCACCACTATTGAAAAATTAATAGATAAATTTCATCATAATGAAATTAGAACATATTCGTACTTGACGAATTCGATATCTGAGTAGCTTTTCGTTTATAGTTACCAAAAAGAAGTTTTAATCTGTAATTTTGCTGATGGTTGAGCGGTGCATACTTATATGTGAGACTCATTATATAAGGTGTGGATAGGAAGCGTAATTGACTGTTAATATTTTTTCAGACGTCGAAGATGACTTTCGAGACAGATATAGCATTTACTTGAAGACGATGAAACAACGAATTTATGATACATACCTGGGATTCAACGAGTTGGAGGATGAAAGAAAAATGGTTAACCAACAGGTTATAAGAACTCCTGGACGCAGGGGCGAGATGATTAAAAACGAAGAGATTGATAAAGAATTTTCGAGGAGATATAACGAGTATAAAATGGCTAGAGAATTATCCTGATTGAATTCTAGTCAATTAACGCTTTTGAATATCAATTAATCTAGACAACTATTATCGTACAACCTGATTACTCTACGTATGAACGATAGAAAGAGTTTCTCAATTTTAGTATAAAATCAAAAATAAATACGGGGCAACAAATTAAGGATAAAACAATAGTCTTAATGTTGCCCTTTTACCCGAGACTTTACTTACGTTTGTGATAAATTTTACTTGCTTTCTTCATTCACAAGTGTTGCTTTTGCGAAGCGATCTCCGACACTGGTAATTTTTATATTTGTTTTTTGTCCGGTTTTTGCACCTTCAACAAATATTACAAATCCCTGTATTCTGGCAATTCCGTCGCCTCTTCTGCTTACTTCTGAAATTTCCACTTCGTATTCTTTTCCCATTTCGACTGGTTTTGGACCCCCAAAACCACTTCTATAACTCATTGTAAGTGTTCATTGTGCTTTCCGTAATATTAATGAACGTAATTGACTTCGATTTCGCTCCGAAAACTCAATTCTATTTTACTTTATGTAAAAATACTAATGAATAGTATCGGATGATTGGGCGATAGATTCACATTGCTCTCAATAACATATGTCACTTCCCTTAAAAAATATCTTATTCTTAATGTTTGAGTCTGTATTTTGTACAAATTTTAAGGTCATATCGAAATAATCCTACGTTTTGGAATGGAATTCTGCATAGTGTTAAATAACTTATAGCCGAATTTCTAATATGGGAGAAACATTCGATAGAATCAAGAAGATATTCAAAGACAGTGCAGACAAAACTGCAGATTCTGCAGATAAAGTCGCTGATCCACAAACCTATACAAATCCCAACAATGCAAATGAAGATAGGGATTACGAAAGAAGAGGAAAAGAACCGTTGAACCCTGAAGCAAATTCAGAACATGAACCAACTGCAGTCAAGAGGGACAAGAACCCAGGCGTTGCAGGTGGCCGAGTTTAATCATTTCATTTTTAAAATTTAGTTTTGAAAAAGTTCGAACCTATTTAATTTATAAATAATCCTAAAAAGAGCATTGATAAAGAAACCTAACAGAACTCCAGAATATTGAAAATTGTGTTACCTGGGAACCTAACCATATGAAATTTTTCATCTCAGTCCTTATTCATCTTTGGTATAGATTCCTAAAATGATGATAAGATCTAGAATTTCTTTCATCAGCTAGCATCTTCTGAACGAAGGCATCTTGATAATATTGGAATGTTACTTATTATCAGATCTAAATCATAGGTTACTAAGAATATTGAATTATCTCTTAGAACCTAGAATTTGGTTACCTTAATAAATTTCGGGAGTAGTTTTGTTCATCCAGCAGTCAAAGCATACTTCAAGTTCTAACTGATAAACCTCAACTTTATTTTTATTACATATTTGACACAATTTTTCCATACAACGAAACTTCAGTAACTGGATATAATAGTATATCATTATTTAGTTGTAAAGATTTGCCGGATGAATTTCGTTTTATTCGTAAAACGTTGAAATAAATACAAATTAGCACAGATTTGATACTTTAATTAATACTATTTCCATTACTAATATCAATTCGTATATGTTTATTCCCTTTTTATAAATCTAGACCGAAGCAACAATTAGCATAAATAAGTATGGCCAAGGTTTTTATGCAATACCGAATCAATAATAATTGATTATTATGAGACGAGGGGTTGAGATAATGCCAAAGTCAAAGGCCACAAAGAATGGTGAACAACGAGTAACTACAAATAGAGATAATGTTAGGCATCTGGAATATTTTAATAACGGACAGTGGCGACACAGTGACAAATGCAGACGAATTACTAATAAAGAGTGCACAGTTAAGATATCTAAAAGTTCTTTTTGATTAGAATTATTTTCAGATAATTTTCATACGCGGCGGATCGACGTAGAGCACTGGATTCACAGTCTTAAGTCAGATTACAATTGGGAGTTACCGTTTAGTTATATACAAATCAGAGATTATTGAGAATCAAGAGCTAGACAAAGAATTTGAATCATTTAGAGTGCAAATAAAGTAACGAATCAATATCATTTAATCATGCATTACTTCAACATAAAATAAAATATTTACTAAACATTAGACTGTTCAAAGCATTTATCACAATATTTTTCAACTAATGTTATTCCATCCATATCATATTTTGCTATTTTTGTGGGCATTCCCTGACACATTGCACATTCACCGCCCATTATTTCCTTGACAAAGTCCCTTTTGACAGATTGTGATATATCAGGATCGTCTAGTTTAATTCTTAGAAATTGTAATTTATCATCTGGAACAACAATTGGCGTGATTTTGGGTTTTGGCTTTTCCATTCACTTAAACTCCGCTATGACAGAAATCATTCATTTCTGGGACGGCTTGACTTATAATCATGAGTTCTAGTTGTAAAGGTTCTTTTCTACCGTGCTTGCAGCTATGCAACTTGTACATGTCATTCATTCCAACCGTATTTTGCAGCAGTCGCATTTAAAGCAGGCTTGGTTGAGGTTTTTCGAGTGTAACAGGCTTTCCAAAGTCAAAGTTATGTAGTCCGGATCTTGTTGTTTTGTCTATGCATGGGATATTACTCTCCATAAAACTTGACCATAAAATATCGCATGTTCGACATTTAAATTCTCCAGGGGTGCCAACTGACTGAATTGTTCTTCTCACATGCGGTTATACCACGATTAGGTATAATTACCCTTGCTTTTCTTAGTGCTCGAATCCTCCCGATGAAAGGCAATTATTAATTTTAGAATTTCAGTATTACAAAAACATAATGCTAAGGCTCTTACCGATCTGAACCCACGATGAAGTAGGCTCTTACTTTCCATTTAGCACTTTATTCTAAAATAAGGAATCAAGTTGTTTAGACCTCAATTGTTGCTTTAGCAAATCTGTCTGCTACTTCAGTAACCTTTACCTTAATCTTGTTCCCTATTTTTCCATTTTCAATAAAAACTATAAATCCTTGCACCCTAGCAATACCATCACCTTTTCCGGTAATTTCATTGATGTCTACGTCGTATGTCTTGCCGACTTCAACGGGTTTTGGAAGCGGTCCCTGTCTTTTTAGCCTCTTAGGGGCATCGCTATCATAACTCCTTCTCCTGCCACGGCTATTACCCCTGCCACGGCTATTACCCCTCTCTCTGTTGTAGCTCATTGTATATCAGATCGTGACTATCCTAATATATAGATAAAATGAGTCTTTAGACGTCGATACGTGCAATAAAACAAGTACTGTTACTGGATTCCGATACATGTCATGTGTGGCATAGCCTTTAGGTTTTCTCTTTTTCTATTTCAATTAGAAATTTGAGATAATTTTGTCAGTTAGATTTCTCATGTCAAACTAGGCTAGAGACATTTTTATACCATGCTAGTTCAGCTAGTCATACGTGGATCAAAGCTTTCCAATTGTAGGCTCTGATAACGGAGGTAATTCTGGAAACTCATCTGATGCAGAACCGGATTCTGGCAATCCAGTAGCCTCAGTAATATTGATGGATCTTATCATCTCTTCGACGACGGGAAGAAACACATCAAATAAGTCTTTGGTAACGTAGTACTCTACGACATATTCAGACCCATCGTCACCTATTGTTCCCACGATCAGATCCTTTATCACTGGTTTACCTTCCAGGTGCGTGGCTTTCAGTGTTACTATAGTATCACAAGCGCTGAGATTACTTATTGCGTATTTTCCACATTCGGTTGGTTGAAGCAATTTGTAATTCTGTTCATTTTGAAGATATACTGGGTAAGCATCAACCAAATCCGTAGCATTTGTATAAATTGATTCTTGACCGATTAGGTATAGTTCTGCAAATGAGGACTCCTCGCGTCCCGAATAGGAAAATAAGATATTGATTGGTGCCGTGGAATCAGGATAGGCCTTAAGAGGACTCCAGTTCGACGGATATTTAATTGTAAAAAGTCCACTTTTTTCCTTGAATGTTTTCCAAACTACCTTTTCCGATGATGAATAAATTTGCGTTATTGGTAGTGACAATAAAATTGCACATATGATTACGCTAGATATTATAATTAACTCATTACTAGACAAATCAATCCACATATCTCATTCCCTGCCCATTACATATTATTGACTATTATATTAAACATATAGTAACAAAACTTTTGTATAATTCATGATCGCTTAGAATTTCTAATACTTGTGCTATTTCGAGATGTAGGCATTCTCTCAATGAAGAAAATTCTGTAGTAAAACTTGATTTCTTTATTTATTATTCTTGTTACTCCTTAGCATATGTATTAAATAAATGTCTAAGATCGTTTGGTCAAGACAAGGGAGGTAGCTCTGGCGATTCGCCTGATTCTGCAGAGGCTTCATCGTCCATGACCGCAGCCCCAGTTGCATCAAAGGACTTTATCATATCCACTGCAACAGGTAGATAATCATCAAATTGTTTCTGGCTAGCAGTATATAAAAATACATATTCCGTTCCGTCGTCATCTAGTGCACCTATTGTCATCTGGTTGACTAACGGTTTTGCAGAGTTACTCTCAAGCTCTAGTCTAAATTCATCTATTTGACTGCATGCACCCAGTCCATTTATTGTATATTTAGCGCATTCTACTGGTTGAATAACTTTGTATTTCTCATAATTTTGCTTTAATGCAGAAGTAGAGTCAATTTTATCTGTGACGTTGGTAAAGAGCGATTCAGCTTCTGCGTACAAGTTTATCACTGCAAATGATGTTCCTTTTCCTTGGTGCGCAAAACCCACATTTATCAAGGAGTTATACTCTTCTTGTTCTTCGTCTCCATCCTCATCTAATTTCAAGGGGCTCCAATTTGAAGGATATTGAATGGTAAAAACTCCGTTCTTCTCCTTAAATGTCTTCCATTTTACATTATCGCTACCATAAATTTGAGGTCCAGATAAAATTAGTATTAGAGTCATAAAGGACAAAAAGCTTAATGACCCTAGTGTCCGCAACTCCATTAAACTGTTTATTATGATGTTAGTATTAAGATTTTGTAAGGTAACCATTATACAAGAAAAAAGAAAAGCTGAGTATCGGAGTCCATTTCTTTTCAATAGTCGGAACTATTCCGAGGAGGTGCCGTACTAGGGCCGGAAACTATTGAATTCTAATATTGTACCGGCTTATTCTATTATATTTTTCCGATTGTTGGAGGTTCTGTTAAAGGAGGCAGGTTTGGCGACTCTTCTGTATTAGGTGTTGATTCGCTGTCGCTATCCGAAGATTCAGGGTTACCAGTAATATTAAATGATCTAATCATTTCTTTGGCGACAGGAAGATAATGATCATGTAGATCCTCGGTAACAAAATATTCAATAATATATTCCACACCATTTTCGTCTATATTTCCTATAATCTGATGTTTTACAATAGGTTCATCTTCTAGTCTAGTATCCTTATATGTCACAATTGTATCACAAGCTGTCATATTATTTATGAAAAATTTTCCGCACTGAGTTGTTTGTAGAACTTTATAATTTGGATGATTCTGAAGATATACTGGATAGGAACTGACTAGATCACTTGAATTGGTAAAAAGGGATTGTTCCGCGTATAGCGCTAGTTCAGCTAGTGAGCTACGACCTTGATAATAGAAGTATATGTTGATTGGTTCAGATGAATCTTCCTGATATTTAGCAAATGCCCAGTTTGAAGGATACTTTATGGTAAAAACGTCGTTTTTATCCTTAAATATTTTCCAACTAACATTTTCGCCTCCGTGAGTTTGCGCTGTCGGGAAAAACAAAAAGACTATCATGACAAATGTGATTGCTAGCAATTCTTTTTCCTTTTTAAGAGTCAAGGGCACAGGGCACAACACTAGAGAATTATTAACGTCCCATAATTAAGGATATATTTAACGTATACATCAAACCAAAACAGATCACTATTCGCCAGCGGTAGAATAAGACAGTTTTTATTTCATTTTATAATACCGGCACGCATGTTTATGTTCCAGGTAACTTCTTTTTTATCAAACTCGTCTCCCCACAAAGCTTTTACTTCTGGCTTGACTAGATCCAATGGATCTCGTTTGTTTTCAGAATAATACTTCTTTACTGAGGACCAAGTCTTCATATAATCCCAAAGTTGATGCAAATTCCAATATAATGTTGTCTTAAATACAGGAACAGAAATTTCCTTAAATGGAAAAGTAATTGTTTTATATCTTTCTTTAACATATTTTGCCTCTTTATCCCAATAGCTACTAAGAATTTCCCCATCCACATCAAGCCTATTGGTAATTTTATCTATCTGAGGATTTATTTTGTGCATGTCATAGCTCCAAACTGCTATAATTCCATCCTTTTTTCCAATTCTTTTCACATTAGAATAAAATTTATTAAAATCAAACCAGTGTAATCCCTGAGCTACAGTTACAATATCGACAGAATCGTCGTCCAATTCTGCATTTTCAGCTTCAAATACCTTGTATTCTATGTTTTCTCTTCGAAACCCATGCAAAATTTGATTCTTGCTTGCGTCACTTGCAATTACTTTTTTAAAATATTTGCTAAGGCCTATAGCTGCCTGTCCGTTTCCGGTCGCGCAATCCCAAGCGAGATTCTTTTGGGGAGTTACTGTATTTAAGAGTTCAAATAACGAGTCAGGATAAGTTGGTCTCGAAAAAGAATATTCCTTTGAATGAGTAGAAAAATTATCAATAAATCCTCCAGACACTTGAACTGTTTGACCTATCTAGTTATTAATTGTTCATTTCCAAATTTTTCTAATTGAGATCAGAACTGGTACTTGAAACTCTAGGCAAATGCGATGAGGCGATTTCATACAACGATAAAATCTTGTCTATTGATCCTACTGATTCTGACGCACTGGAAAAAATGAATGACCTCGTTAATAATGATGAAATACAAGAAGAATAACAATTTGAATACTTCTACAAAGTAAAAATATTTATCTTTGTCAAGGATGCTCAGTGCGAGGATTTTTACGTCTAGAAGATTACTGTTCAATGGTTATATCCTTAGTAGAAACTTTGAATTCAGTGGCTAGAAAATCGGAGAAATTCAGTCAGTGTAGACATATGAGAACTCCATCTTTTTGACGAAGATGGCAGCTTAATTTGTATGAGATATGAGGGGTTGCTTTAAAAAAGGTTGAAATTGGTTTAGAACAGTATTTCGGAATGGGAGAAGCAATAGGAATTATTGCCCCAATGTTTGTTGTGCTGTATTTTTCGAGGAAACAAATGGCGGCATTATCTGTTGATATAGAAACCAAAGTACTGAGCGATTTAGATTTGAGACTTCGTGAGATTACCCATCTGATGATCGACCGACCAGAACTGACAAAGGTAGTAAGCAAAGTTGAATCAGATTGGTCATCTGATGTTGCATATGCCTATCATATATTATTCACCTTTGCATACGTGCTTCATATGCGTGAAAGAAATGTCCTAAGTGACAATGAATGGACTGGATGGTTGCGGTGGATGAAAAGCGCATTTGACCAAGGAATGATAAGGACATTTGGAAAAGTAATATAGAAATGGAAAAATGGTTTGATCCTGCTTTTCAAGAATTCGTTGACAAAGAGTTAGTTCCTCTTAGTAACAAGTAATTCTGATTTTGCCACATGTTATCAAAACTGGATGTCGAATAAATGAGGAGACTACACTTCAACCTTGACTGCAGACTTGATATTATTAACTACTAGCAAGAAAGACAATATCTCAAATGTCTTTCAAAATAAGGTTTCTTGTATTTCCTTTTTTGTTTGATAAGCTGATCAATCTGTGAAATTAAAACGTTCCTTTGATACAGTAAAATACCATAAAAAATCCAATCATCCTCAACCCCCTCCATTATTGAGCCCAATTTCTTGACTGCAATTCTAAGTGTAATTATTGATTTGTCAATAGATTTGAGAATTCGATCCTTGGTATATAACGGATTATCATCACGGCTAGATGACAATGAATAAGAGTCAGCAATAATGATATTATTTTTGACAAGTTGGCGTACTTTTCTCGATGAAAGTTTTTTCTTTCGTATTACAATCGCTATTTTAGTTTGTTCATCTCTACTGGAAATTGGCAGTAGCTCTTCAGCAGCTGAAATACTAATTTCACATTTAGATAAGAGATCTATTACACTATCTGGCAGTTCTACTAATCTTATTCGTTTGCTTACATAACCCGGACTTTTTGATATCTTTTCTGCTAGGTCCGAAACGCCTCCCCATCCAAATTTATTCACATAGTTTCTAAAAGCTAGTCCTTCCTCTATTGGATTTAGTGTCTGTCTCTGTACATTTTCTATTAATGAAACCTCAAAAGCTGTTTTATCGTCCAACTCTACTATATGGCAGGTAATTTTTCTCCAGCCTAATTTCTTGCATGCATTAAATCTTCTATAACCTGCTACTATCTCAAAGCAATGTGCATCATTTAACCTAACTATTATGGGTTGCAACAGACCAACATTTTTGATAGATTCGGCCAACTCTTCAACACCATTCAAATTACTTCGCAAAAGACTAGGTGGAAGAACGATTTCTGATAAACTAATATCTTCAACCGAGCCAGCTAACTCATTTGAATAATAAGAATTCATTGTCCTAGTCCCAGATATCATATTACTTGCAAGAAAATAACTATTTCTAACAATTTCTGTATAGTTCTAACAATACGTTATGATTTTTAATAAAAAAATGCTGCATTGTGGTGAATCCAACTTAAAATTATTTAATTTATATCAAAAAATGGGTAGACTATTATTTAGTTTACTTACAGTAGAATTTTAGCTCATTTCCAATACATTATACTTTTATGAATAACTATTCAATTTCATACTTTGTCCACACACCAATTTTGGATAAAACTTAGCTTGCCCTTATACCATTTTTAAAAAATACATTAATGTCTATAGTGTAGACCCCTTCTCGAACTAACGGGGTTTGAAATTTGAATTTCATAATTGCTGTTGAGTCTACGCCAGGCATTTCTAGTATTATTGGATTTGGCCCCTAGATTGAATGCTGTCAATAAGGATATCGATAAAGCGGCTAAGAATCCAAATATTCTAGGGTATTGATCACCTATGTGACCTATTTGTGAAGCGGTCAATAGAGAAAAGAACGTAGCAATAACTCCCAATGCAATGTGCAAAAATCCATAATATCGTTTTATTAGAACCCCATAATTCAAGATATGCCAGCATCTCTGGGAGTTCGCGGTCTATGCGAGTATTTTTGTATCTTTCAATAATACCTCGGGTACAGGTGACAGGAAAAACTCTAACATTATTCAGTTTAATTGTCGTTTACTAATAAGCATATCTTCTTAATGGAGCCTTTATACAGTATGTTAACTTATCTAATAGTATGTATAACAGGGGGTCATGCAGAGGATGTGGGTCAAATTTGAGTCCTCTTTCTTCATGTATTGTCTGCCAGGAGTACGTTTCGTGGACTTGTGAGGAATGCAACTCAGCGGAGTATGTTGTACATTCCCCAAAATACTGCAGAAAAAATAGCCTTTGATTTATTGTTCCTATTTAAGGATTAAATTATAGAATAAGGAACTGGTAAAGCAATTGCGAACGGTACAGATTTAGGCAATGGAAATTTTAAGAGATGGTCGTTGTAATTAAAATATAATAACTATAGTTGATTCACGATTTGACCGTGGAGGCGTTATTTTGGTTTTATTCATTTATTCATTCTCTTTTCATATGCTTGAACTTGTTCTCTGACCTTTTGACGCAGCCAATCAATCGGAATAGGTTTTTCGATGAATAAATCTATTGTTCCATCTTTCATATACTTTTGAAAAACTTTGTCTTCTTTAACATTGAAGGCGCTAACTAGTATCGTTCTGACATTTGGATTGATAATTTTGATCTTGCTTAGTAAATCTAACCCATTCAAATTTGGCATTCTTAAGTCA
>JAICQW010000146.1 GCA_025937665.1 Nitrososphaeraceae archaeon
AGGGAATTTCGTCATTGTCTACGACTTTATTTTTTATGTCATCTACAAGTTCACTGAGACTATTATAGCTTACAGGATTACTACTATCGTTACTTGATGAAGAATCATCATTCACTTCATTGCTAGATGATGTTGTATCATCAGTGCTGCTCGTTTGAGTATCATTTATGTTAGTAACTGAACCAGTATCATCAGTAGTATTAGAGCTGGTATCATCAGTGCTGTTTGTTTGATTATCATTAATGTTAGTAACTGAACCAGTATCATCAGTAGTATTAGAGCTGGTATCATCAGTGCTGTTTGTTTGAGTGTCATTAATGTTAGTAACTGAGCTGGGATCATCAGAAATTGATGCATTGGAAATGGACATATTTGAAGTTGTTATATCGTAAATTGAAGTATCGCATATTGAAGTATCGTAAATTGAAGTATCGCAAATTGAAGTATCGGGAATTGTTGTATTGTAAATTGAATTATTATCAGCTGCGGTAATATTATCTGTATATGAGGATGCGGTAGATGCAAAAGTCGTATTGGCAGGAACAGTACCATTTGAAGAATGTACCGGAGTATTAATGTCATTAAGGAAAAAAGCTCCAAAATAGATAATCGTTCCCAATAGAAGAGATACTGTAGTTCTACGCCCTGTGTTCATAAGATTCTAAGCTTTTTAATTATCATAAATAAATCTTTTGAAATACTTATATAATGTCCAGGAAGTCATTTTCAACTCTTGACAATCTTGTTCGTAATTTAAGATTATCTGGAAGATAAGGGATTTCGACTATTAAAGTCTGGAAAATGAACATGTCATAGCGAGATGATAAATTCCTAATACCTTTAAACATTGACTACAAAAATAACAATAAAGTAGTTGAATAGATAACCTCGGAATAAAAAAATCTATCAGACTCGTTAACTATTCATTAGATAATTCTTATAAAGTTTTTCTTATCTTTTTCGTTGCCCGAATATCCTCGATTTGTTTCTCAATTTCGATTGAAAACTATGAAGGTATCGTTTGCCCCATCCTCAGTTTGTTGAGTTATTGAACTTAAAAGACAATACTTAAACAGGGAAAGGGGACAATCGAACTCTGACTCGATGGTTTAGTATACAATCTATATGTTGAATGGTAACAAAATTCCGAATTATTATGTATAACATTTTTCCCTTAAATCTTAAGTATTATTGATTCTAGAATAACGTTATGTTGATACTGAAAAGAAACGAAAAGGTGGTAACTTTAGGTGTGCTTACTTTAGGATTAGCCGCTCTGTTGGTGATACTACTTGCACCACTATCCTTTGCGCAAGATGCTGCATTTACACCAGCCGCACAGTTATCGCATAATGAATCAATCCAACCAAATGTTACAAGACCAGTATTTGTTCCGATGAACTCTAATGATTACATCAATGGGGGTATTACGCACAGTGACACTAGAAATCCAGCTGATGTGATTATCAATCAAGATGGAACTTACCTAATCGTTGCAGCAGGTCAGGTGGGAAAGACTTCAGGTAATACAACTTGCAATGTTGATTTGTGGCTTAGTCAAAATGGTGAATTTGTAGCAAATAGTAACACTCGCGCTTCAGTTAATACAGCTAATGATACCATTGTTCTCGTGTCACAAGCAATTATGCCATTAAAGGCGAATGATACAATAAATACAATGATGTCAGTATCTGCTACGAATCAAGGTTGCGGTCTGATAAATATCGCAGCACCTGGTGAGCCCAATATTCCTGCTATCATATTCTCCATTGTAAGAATAGGTAATTGATAAATCGCTCCCTTAGCAAGGATTAGTAGGAGACAGCCTAGGAGGTGCCTACTCATCTATTATTAATCTATTTTTCTTGTCCGTTCTTGAGCAATAATCTTTTCATTATACAAATTAAAATCTCTAAATTCAGAGGTTAGGAATTTACTATGAAAGTATAATTGAAAGTAAAGTATAGCATGGGAAACAATATTTGCTACAGTTGCTCTAATGTAAACGGCCCTAAGAAATATTTGGCACAGTTAGAAAAATAGGATAATTGTGTTTATAAATTAAATTTTTATACGAAAATGATTTATCCACACTGGTGTAATAATAGAGCATCGCTAAATTGAATAAATCTTCCAACTGCGTGATAAGCCCCTTTATTCTGAAAAATGGTGCTCTTCTTTTATCAGTAGTAATAACGTTACTTATCTTCATTACATTTTTATTCATGTCAGGTTTTGACCATCATATACAAAATAGCGAAGCAACAAGTAGTACTCCAACAGATTCTTCCACCCTCTCTGATCTCATTCAAAAAGGGGGTGAAATGCTTAATACCTCCAGATATGAAGAAGCGTTAATTTCATTTGACCGGGCGTTAATGATTAATTCAATGTCTGTTGATGCTCTTAACGGTAAAGGTTTGGTATTAAATCAACTTGGTAGATATGAAGAAGCAGTTACTTGGTTTGATAGGGTGTTAGAAATTAACCCAGACTTTACAAATGCATTGTATAACAAAGGAGTAACCCTGTCTAACCTTGGAAAATATGAAGAAGCAATTACTTGGCTTGACCGAAGCTTGGACATTAACCCTAACTTTGTAGATGCAATGTACAATAAGGCTGACGTTCTAGGTGAACTAGGTAAATATGAAGAGTCCCTCGTGTGGACTGACAAGGCTTTGACCCTGAAGCCTGTTACTCACAATAATTCAAATTCAAACAGCCTATTGCTTCCAAATGACTAAAAGTTTTGCTATAGTGCAAAATGAAGACCGAAATTTCCTGAATAGAAAGAGAATCTATAATAGTCCAACGATCACAAAATGACATCTTCGTTATTTGTTGCCTTGACATTGGGTTATTGTCCAATTTTCATTAGCGAATTCTGTGATATCACAGAACTGGACAAGAATCCTTGCCAAATTGTTTGACATGAGTTTTTCATTCGTATTGATTCCGTCACAGTAGACAACACCAATTTCTCTTCCATGCCTATCCCCTCTTCTTTGACCGCTGTCTACATCCAATTCTCCCTTCTTTCCAAGACACAGTGATTCGAGAAATTGCTTCGCCAGGTCATATCCTGGTTGGTTTATCTCAGGTGTGTCAACCAGAGCTAATCTAATCCTAATTCCATTGATGTCCAATGTATCACCATCCACTACTTTTGTTACAATTCCTACTAGTTCAATATCACTACTTTGATTATCATTAATATCGATTGAAGGAGTGTCTAATTTTTCCGAATAAATAGTGTCATCGAGGTTCATTATTTTCAAATTCGAATCTGATCTAATCGGGATATTTGCGTGAACTAAAACAATTGATTGACTAATAAGAATGAGAAAAGACATGACAATAAACAAACTTGAAAAGGCTATCCTGTGCATATATCTCTAGACAGTAATCAATCATTGGTATTATTAATTTGCTTTACTAGTGAGTTGTGGGGGGAAATAGATTTCTAAATATTAGAGTGTCGTAATTAACAGTCAGATATTACTAGCAGAAGTGAAATATGAAACCAATAAATAGAAACGATAGTTAAACTTCCTTCCTTGATTAAGGACTCAGGCTTAACGAGATTAGATTGGACCATGATCTTTCTTCAAGAATATGGGGATTGTATCCATACATGTTTACTTTTTTTGAAACACGTTTTGACAAGTACATACCTAGCGCACTCATCGTATTCCATAATCGTGAGTTTGGATTTGAAATAAATGAATCAATAGCCCATCTGACTAGAGAATGGAATTTTGGGTTCGTTTGGCTTATCGAATTCAATATAGTTTGACGAGATGAAGAGATAATATAATGAGCATGTTCATGCATTTCTGCCTTGCTTGCATAGTCTAACTTTCCAATTTTGAACATACCTTTTCTCAGATTCTCTAGAATTGAATCTGTGTTTTTTTCTGATTCTACAGTGTTGACGCTCCTCCCCATAGTTGATTTGACATGAGAATCACTACCAACTATTGATTTCAAATTATTTTCCTTGGTAAACTTTTCCGCAATTATATTTGAAAATATGTCAACGTTATTGCTGTTAAAAGATTCAATTATATCGCATTTTTTTGCTTCTTCTCTTATGCCATTTGAAACCGCAAAAGGGTGAGCTGCACATGATATCGCATTTTGTTTTCTTATCTCGTCAAGAGTTTCATCCAAAGTCATACCAGGCCTTATTTCTTTTTCTATACCATAGGCTAGAACATGACCCTTGTTGTTAATTGTAATCTCTTCAGCAGGATAGATCTCTATGTTTCGATACTTTTCGTGATTCTGCTTATATTCTAAAATTTGGGAATATCCATCTAGAGTATTGTGGTTTGTTACAAACATGATATCGATATTCTGGAGGAGTGCATTTTCTAACTGTTCTTCTAACGTGACCCCGCAATCGAATGGTAACCTCGAAAGATAATTGTTGTGATTTGAAAAAACATTATGACAATGGGTTTCAACCCTTAGTGCTTGCGCCATAGCTTCCTTAGCGTAATTGCATGTGTCTACCTTATATATACTGAGGACTCTTCTGGATTTTGAAAAACATATTATGACGCTAAAAAGGCAAATTATTGTAATTATTTTTACATTTGAGTAATTATTTGTAAAAATTAATAAATTGTCTCAAAAGTCAACTATTATTATTTGGTTTTCCTCTGACTTCTAAGTTGAGTTTCTGCAACAATCAGCGATTCTATTATCTTACTTCGATAACTTCGCCAACAATCTGATTCATTGCTGCTTCGGCAATATCAAACGAATATTCAGCAGTTCTTCTTATGTGTTCAAGGATTAATTTCACATAGATATTGTTGTAATTCTTTGGATTCTTCTCCTTGTCAATTTGGGCAATGATATCATCTTCTATTTCTCTGATATTTTCAGATTTGTCAACTATACTATCTGCCAAGTAATAGTCTTTTCTAAGGAACGCTTCTATTGCATCATTTAGCAATTGAAGTGATAA
>JAICQW010000313.1 GCA_025937665.1 Nitrososphaeraceae archaeon
AAGATAAAAAGTACGAATTAACTAACTGTCTTTGCGGTATTATCTATTGGTAGAGTAAAGACAAAAGTGGCTCCAGTACCATTTTCATTGTTATAGCCCATAATTGTTCCTCCGTGTGATTCCATTATGTTCTTAGAAATGAATAATCCCAACCCAGTTCCCTGTTCAGATCGAGAAACAAACTTGTCAAATAAACGATTGACTATTTCCTTATCTATACCTTTTCCAGTATCGGTAATCTTTATGGTTAGCTCGCTACTACTCATTGTTCCTTCAATAGCTATTGATCCTTGATCAGTAAATTTAATTGCATTATTAATTATGTTCGAGATGACCTGGGTAATTCTATATCTGTCTGCGAATATTCTTACATGAATTGGTTCATACGATATCTTGAGCCCCTTGTTCTTTGATTGGTCGTTTTCAATATGTCTGGAATATTCTGTAACCAGTTCTGATAAAATTTCGTCAATATCAAAGGTGCTCTTGTTCAATTTGAGTGATTTTCCTTCAATATTTGTAACATCCAAAATATCTGCGGCTAATCTATCAAGTCTTTTTGCATTACGAATGATTGATGAGATCTGTTCCTTACTGACACTTGCAAATTCATTGTCACTTATATCATTCTCTATCAATTCTGCTTCACCCAAAATTGGCATTATTGGAGTTCTTAACTCATGTGCTGCTACATTAATGAATTCCTTTTGCATGTTGTCATGAATCTCCAGCTGTTTGTTTGCAGAGGCAAGTAAACTATTTGATTCAATCAAAGATTCATTTGTTTTCTTTAGCTGGACTGTCCTAGACTGCACGGCACCTTCCAATCGCTTATTCCATGATAGTATCAAAAACGCAATACCAAATGCCATGGAGCCAACAACAATTATTACAATAGTGCTGAAATTTTTCTGTTGATTGATCAGGTAACCTACATTTGACGCCAAACTGTGTGGAGTACTTATGTAAAGCGACCACAGGAACTCACCGTCCAGAGTGATGGGCTGATAGGCAATTGTAGTCATGTTATCATTGAATGAGATATCTCTTAATCCCGAACCACCAGTCAATGATGTGGTGAGGATATTATTGTAGATATCTTTAATCTCAGGTGGAATAAGATCCTGAAATTCTGATGTGAGGTAATTCTTTCCCACTACGTTCCTATTTTGAGAATACAAAATTACGCCGTTCTTATCTATTAAACCAACATTGCTTGCAAATTCAGGAGACAATTCTTTCTGTAAGAATTCTCCAAGTTTGGATAAATCAATTGTAGTAAATACTATTCCTTCAAAATTTGACATACTGGATTGGGATGTACTGTTGTTAATAGTAATATTATTTTTTATAACTGGATATGAAATGAAGAGTAATGGAAATTGGTTATTAACATCAATGATGCTGCTATAATACGTTGTATTACGTGTGTTTGGAGATAGAAAGATATCTGATGAATTTACCTGGATACCAAAATAACTTGCTTCAATAGATTTGTTACTCGTTTTGGAAATAATTTCTCCATTCATATCAAACATATAGTATCCATTTGTCAAATCCTTAGTTGACGATTGTGCCGAATCAAATAATCTTTGGACATTGTCATTTTCAATATCCAATAACGATATGGAATTACTCAATCCCTGCAGGTTATTAGAAATTGATTCCATACTTCTTACTAGAAT